>CAZLHT010000208.1:0-3591 GCA_964559185.1 uncultured Natronomonas sp. | reverse complement strand
GACCGTCCTGGAGCCGATCGAAACGGATCGGTTGCCGCCGGTGCTTCCGATTTTACACCCTTCCTATCAGGACGTCTGGGTCGGCCGCCTCGGATACGAGCCCGATACCTACGAACGGGCCATCGGCGAGGCGCTTTCAGAGCTCGGGGCGGAGCCGGAGGGTCAACGTTGATAGGGTTGCCGATCGATCGATCGCGTATGCCCGAACCCACGATTTTCGAGCGGATTGTCGACCGCGAAATTCCTGCCAAAATCGTCCACGAGACGGACTCCGTGCTCGCGTTCTTGGACGCGAACCCGCTTGCGCCGGGACACACGCTCGTCGTTCCGAAGGAACCGTACGGACGGTTACGCGAAACGCCGCCGGAACTGTCGACAGAGATCTTCGAGGCCGTCCGGACGCTCGTCCCGGCGATCGAGGACGCGATCGACGCCGACGCGACCACGGTCGGCATCAACGACGGTCCGGTGGCCGGTCAGGAGGTTCCGCACCTGCATGTCCACATCGTCCCCCGGTTCGAGGGCGATGGCGGCGGGCCGATTCACGCGGTAATGGCCGGAGCCGACATCGACGCCGAGAAAGCCGATCCCGCCGAGATCGCGGCGGCGATCGAAGCCGAACTCGACTAGGATCGGACGCGATCCCATCGACGCGACCGGAAACAGCACACTTTTTGTTCGAAGGCGAGCGAATCCGATCCATGGCAAGGACGGTCGCGTTCGTCGGAGCGGTCGGCGGGGCGGGTACGACGCGGGTGACGCTCGCGTGCGCGGAACTGCTGGCTCGCGACGGGCATGATGCGGCCGTACTCGACGCCGCCTACGCGACGCAGGGGCTCGCGGATCGAACGTCCGGAGCGATCGAGACGGATATGACGCAACTCTGTCTGGATGATGCGCCCTTGGAACGGGGACTCGTCGATCGACCAATCGAGGGCGGCGGTAGACTCGCTGTCTGTCCGGCCCGAGCGCCGTTTTCGCGTCTGGCCAAGGCGAAGACGCCCGATGCAGCCGAACGGTTCGAAAGGCTACTCGAGGCGGCCGCACGACGGTTCGAGTACGTGTTCGTGGACACGCCGCCGATCGCGGCCAACCAGGCCGTCGCTGCTGTCACGAGTACGGATACCGTCGCGATCGTCTGCGACGCACGTCGCGCCGAATCGGCGATCCCTCGAACGATCGATCGGTTGGCGGATCTCGGCATTGACGGGTTCACGACCGTCGTCACCTGCGCCGCCGATCATCCCGACGCCGACGCGACGGTCCCGACGCTGAACGCGGAGCCGCCGGTACTCGATACCTCCCGGACAGCTCATAATTCGTTTTCGGACGTTCTGGCGGAAACGACAGGCGTCTCCCTCTCTCGCAAGCCTCCGGACGGATTTCTATCGACCCTTCCGTTTAGATGAGATCACCGAGATCGCTTCTGGCGTCCGATAGCGGATCTTCTTTGGGCGAAACCGACGCCGACGTTGCTTCCGTCACGGCCGCCTCCGCGCCTTCTATGGGATCGTGCGTCGCGAAGTACGCGCCCAGGGCGAACTCCGATTCGCCGACGCCGATCAGCGTTTTCGCATCCGTTCTCGAGAGTTCTCCGGTCAGCCAGTCCTCGAGTATCCGATTTGCCGTCGGTGTGAGCGGATCGATCGGCTCGCCGAGCAGGTACAGCGCTTTCGCGGCCGTCGTCTCGGGAATATCGGCGATGGCGGCGGCCCGGCCGACCGACGCGCCCTCGATGTAGACTTCGACGAGCGTTGCGGCGGATGCCGGCGAACACGGTAACCGATCGCCGAAAGGGACCAGACGCTTCGTGAGGGACGTATTCGTTTCGTCCGCCGTCGCGACGCCGTGCTCGCGCTGTTCGGTCGTCACCTCGATTCCAGCCGCGATATCCGAAAGCGCCATGCCATCCGTTGGAGCCGCATCCTTTGTAAACCCTTTCTTCATTCGAAATTAATCGCGCGCGCGTTCGTCCGAGCATACCGGTTATCGGTACGCTACACCGGTCGTCCCGTCACAAATTATCCCGTTTCCGTCCCCCCTTCAAATACCGTCGCGCCGAATTTTCACCTGTGATGAGCACGACGACACACAGGCTGTGTCCCGAATGCGACGGTCGACTTCGTACCGTCGGGGTAGAGACGATCTGCAACGAGTGCGGGCTCGTGGTGGCCGAAGACGACCTCGACCGCGGTCCGGAGTGGCGTTTGTTCGCCGATGACGAGACGAATCCCGAGCGCTGTGGTGCGCCACTCACTCGGTCCCGACACGATCGGGGGCTCTCGACGGAGATCGGCCAATCGCCCCGGCTCAAGGGTCGAAAACGTCGACAGGTCGCCCGCATGCGCAAACACCACAAGCAGGCACAGATCGCCTCGAAACGCGAACGAAACCTCGTGTACGGATTCATCGAGATCCGTCGGCTGACCGGACAGCTCGAGCTTCCAGAGGCGCTCCGGGAACAGACGTGCGTGCTCTTCGAATCCGCACAAAACGCCGATCTCCTTCAAGGTCGCTGTATCGAGGGGTTCGCCGCGGCGGCAGTGTACGCGATCTGTCGAACCATGTCCGTTCCGCGAACGATCGAGGAGATCGTCGCGGTCGCAAGCGCGGAGGAGAACGAACTCAAAGTCGCCTACGGAGCGTTGAACCGCGAACTCGGGCTGTCGACCGGCCCGATCGACCCCACCGAGTATCTCGCTCGGTTCGCCTCGACGCTTGACCTGTCGAGTAAACTCGAACGACGCGCCCGAACCCTCGCGAGCGATGTCCACGAATCCGGAATCGCCACGGGTCGAAATCCGAGCGGCGTCGCGGCAGCGTGTCTGTACACAGCCGCCCGAAACGCGGGACATGATCTGACGCAGCAGGCGGCGGCCGATGTCGCCGGAGTATCCACGGTCACGGTTCGGAATACCTACAAAGATCTTCGGGACTGATCGGCTTGCCCCTCGGACGTCATCTCGGGGGATTCTACGGCTGTTCTCGGCGGTTTAATTTGTCTCCCGTTCTTACGGCCGCTCCCCGTTGGCGAGGATTCTAAACGTCTTCATCGGAATTTCGACGGTTTAAAGTCGATCACACAGTTCGTCCGAACGATCTCGATGGGTCGATCGGTGATTCCGGGCGTTGCGAACCCGACGGCCGTGGTTCCCACGTCGGCTTCGACCGTGACCCAATCGGCATCCCAGAGTCGACGACCCGCCAGTTCGTCCGCGGAGGCCCGATAACGTCGTCAAAGCGCGTTTCGAGATGAACTCGGCGAGGGCGTTCGGTTTCGAGTACAGCTTCGACGAACGTCACGAATCGATTCGGGCAGTCTGGACGGTTACGGCCGGCATACGACGATTGGTCGCTCCCTCGGTGATAAACCGGCGGACGACGAGCGAGGACGGACGTGAATCAGATCCGATAGACGGTCGTCCCGAGCCACCGTTCGGCAGAGAGCTGATCGGGGAAGCGTCGGCAGGCCAACGTGATCGGTGTTTCGATCCGGCCGATTCGTGCGAGCGCGAGGGCCGCAGACACCGAATCGGCGTCCTCGAACGACTCGAATCTTCGGTTCGGGAGGTTCGAAAGTGCGGTCTCGAC
>CAZLHT010000207.1:0-3601 GCA_964559185.1 uncultured Natronomonas sp. | reverse complement strand
CCTGCTCGAGCCCGTGTTGGGACGGGAGCTCCCCGCCGGCACGCTTCACCTGGTCTCCATCGCGATCGGGTTCAGCGTCATCACCTTCCTGCACGTCGTCTTCGGGGAGCTCGCACCGAAGACGCTGGCCATCGCGGACGCGGAACGGATCGCGCTGCTGGTCGCCGCGCCGATGAAATTCTTCTACTACGTCTTCCTCCCCGGTATCATCGTGTTCAACGGGACGGCGAACTTCTTCACGCGGCTGGTCGGCGTCGCGCCGGCCTCCGAGCGCGACGAGAGCCACAGCGAGGAGGAGATTCTGCGGATCGTCGCCCAGTCGGGCGAACAGGGAGCCGTCGATACGGACGAAGTCGAGATGATCGAGGCGATCTTCGATCTCGGGGACACGGTCGCCCGCGAGGTGATGGTCCCGCGCCCGGACGTGGTCACCGTCCGCGCCGGGATGCCCCTCTCGGAACTCCGGGGCGTCGCCGCGAGCGGGAGTTACACTCGGTTTCCCGTCGTCGACGAGAGCGCCGACGAGCCCGTTATCGGCTTCGTCCACGCGAAAGACGTCCTCCACGCGATCGAAACCACGGACGGGGCTGACGGCCCGTCGGACGGGGAACCGACCGCGCGCGACCTCGCTCGAGAGGTCATCATCGTTCCCGAAACCCGCCGAATCGACGAGATCCTCGCGGAATTCCGTCGGCAGAACGTCCAGCTGGCGGTCGTCATCGACGAGTGGGGAGCCTTCGAGGGCATCCTGACCATCGAGGACGTCATCGAAGAAGTGGTCGGCGAGATCCAGGACGAGTTCGATACCGCCTCGATGGAGCCCTCGATCGACCGACTGGCCGACGGCCGCTACGCCATGGACGGCGGCGTCTCGCTCGCGGCGGTCAACGACGCCCTCGAGACGGACCTCGAGAGCGACTCGTTCGACACCATCGGCGGACTGGTCCTGAGCCGGCTGGGTCGCCCGCCCGAGGTCGGCGATGCGGTCGAGGCCGACGGCTACGAGGTGACCGTCGAGGCGGTCGAGGGGACGCGCGTCTCGCGGGTGATCGTCAGCGAGGTCGCCCCGGGGACGGAAGAGATGACGGACTGAGCCGGCGGCGTCCGATCGTCGATCCGCTCCGGACGAGCGTTGACGCGATTGGTCGTCAGACGATACCTGCTCTCCCGACCTCCGTTTGCGAAGAACGAATAACCCGATGACCCCCTTCAACGCGGCGAATATCCGAGGGAGTAGACATTCGTATTGGGATCGATGAGTGTAATCAGTAATGATATAATTCCTACATATTTATGGATCGGGCCGTTATCTCTCCCGGACATGGATCGCCGGACGTTCCTCACTGTAACTGGATTCGGAGCCGGACTGGCGGGTTGTCTCGACTCGAATTCCGACGGCGGGCCGGGAACGGAAACCGAGCCGATGACCGAAAACGACACGTCGGCTCCCGGAACGTCCCCGGCCGCTGACAGTGGCGGGGATTCCAACTCGAGCGGGAACGCGAGTGAAAACGACATGAGCGACAACACCACCGACACGAACGAGAACGGGACCGACGACACCGAATCCGAGGCCGACGCGGAGGCCGACGAGTCCGACCAGTCCGGCGGTTCGGGGCGAGACGTGACGTTCCACTCCTGTTCTCGGGCGACGGTCTCCGGTACGTTCGAGGACGGCGATGTCGCGTTCGCCAATACGGGGTTCTACGACGACGGTCTCTACGGAGACACGCTGCTCGAGGACGGGATCGAATTCGGCACCGACGTCGCCGCGCCGTTCTCGGGGACGGTTCGCTTCGAGATCGGCGAGGGATCGAACGTCTCGAGGCAATCGAACGAGATCGTCGTCGAGATACCGAACTACGGCACCGACGGAACCGTCATCACGTCGCTCACGACCCAGCGATCGGACTACATGGGCGTCACCGGGACCCACGCGAACCCGCGGGCGAGCGAGTGTCTCCGCGAACTCGAGCCCGCCGACAGCGGCGAATCGTCGGACGGGGACGCAGCCGGTGACCCGACGTTCGAAGTGAGCGATCTCAGTACCAATACGCCGATCAACGCCGGCGAGTCGCTCGAGCTTCGGGCCACGATACGGAACGCCGGCGACGCAGAGGCGACGGCGGACGTCCGGTTCGTCGTCGGCCACGATCCGGTGCAGGTCGACGCGCGGTCCGTTACCCTCGCTCCCGGCGAAACGACGACGGTCCAGTTCGGGTACGTCACCCCGCTGGTCGACAACGATCAGGAGTTCCCCGTTCGCGTCGAATCGACGGGGAACTCGGCGACCGAATCCGTTCTCGTCTACGGGACGGGGTGACCGGTGCTCGAGGTCGAGGAACCACACCTCGTCTCGACGCGAAAACGGTCGAAGCGGAGTGACGCTCCGCAATCCCGAGACGCGACTCGCACCAGGCAGTTCTCACTGACCGACTGGACGGAGGAATCTGCAAAACCGTCCCGACGATACCGGGATAGTTCATGGACGAGTTTCGCTCGCTGATGGGAAATACGCCAGCTCGACGGCGTAAGTACCCGGATGAGCCATCAAACGGGTCGTATTGCCGTCACTTCTGTTCGTTCGTCTTTCCCGTTGCCCGACAAGGATCTGCTGTATCGGACACTACACGCCGACGCGAACATCAAACTGCGTTGTAATCAGGTTCCTCTCCGGCTTGGCTTGCAGGAACAGTCGATACCGTCCAGAGGTCGGAAATAGAGCGCCGAATTCGATGCGACCGCTGTCGGGTGCAGTCTCTTCGGGATGGACGTGTAGATACGCGAGGTCGCCCTCGCGGAGCGCGACGAGATGGCCGAGTGCGCCGAGGTACTGACTCAGTTCCGGGACGGGTTCGCCGTCGCGCCGAACCGCAAACGCCAGTTGGCTACGTTCCCGGGCACCGATCTCGTCCGTGAGAAGTTCGATTTCGTATTCGTCCGCCGTCGCGTGGCTGGAAGAGTTTGGTCGTTCTTCGACATCTCCCGCCCCCGCGGTGAACAGATCGAATCCGAGCGTCGTCGGGTTCCCATCGACGACGACGTCCACGAACGCGCGATATACCCCCGGGTCCGGGAACGCGAGGTTCTCAACGTGCCACGTTCCGTTTGACTCCAATTCCGGATGGAGGTGCTGGAACCGAGTCAAGTCACGCCGAACCAGGATGAGATGACTGCGTTGCCCGTGTGCATCCTCAAAGTCCGTCACGACCTGTCCGTCGTCGCCGACGATGCGGAACTGCCAGTCCGTGGTCGCCCCCGGCTCGAATCGCGTTTTCGACGGGTCGAAGCGGAGTCCGTTCGCAGCGAGTGCTAACCCGCCCGGCGCAGCGTGTCCTTCCAGTGCGTATCCCCGGGCCTCCTCGTGCGAACCGTTACTGTGGCCGCCGTGGCTCGAGTGGTCTTCCATACTGGATAGGTAGACGCCGAACATCTTACTGCTTGGCGTCGCTCTCTGAACGCCACATTGCTCTCGGGGAAGCGCTCCGCAATCACTAAACGCGGTAGGCACCGAGAAGGAAGTATATGGATTGGACGGAGAAGTATCGCCCGACGACGCTGTCGGAGGTACGCGGCAACAACAAGGCCCGCGACAAACTCG
>CAZLHT010000206.1:1586-3619 GCA_964559185.1 uncultured Natronomonas sp. | reverse complement strand
ATGGTCTGTGCGTTCTTCTGTCTCGCGCTGCTCTCGTCGCTGGCGGCGTCGCCGGTCGCGGCGCAATCTGACGGCGAAGATCGGCTCCTCGTCGAGCTCGACGAGGAGGGAGACGCCCTCGTGTCGGTGAGGTTCGCCTACGATCTGGACGGCATCGAGGAAGTGGCGGCGTTCGAGGAGCTTCGGGAGAACGCGACCGCGCGAACGGCGGTGGCCGAACGCTTCGAAAATCGGATGGCGGCCGTCGCCGCGGACGCCAGTTCGGCGACCGACCGGCAGATGTCGGTGCGTAACGCGGACGTCAACCTCAGACAGGACGACGATGCGGGGATCGTTGCGATGTCGATCAAGTGGTCGAACCTCGCCGCCACCGACGGCGACCGACTGACGGTGACCGAACCGTTCGCCTCGGAGTTCGAACCCGAGCGGACGTTCATCGTCGCTGCACCGGAGGGATACGCGATCGCGTCGGCGACGCCGGAACCGGAACGCGACGAGGGGACATCCGTCACGTGGGGCGGCGGCGCGATTCTCGATGACTTCGAAGTCGTCTTCCAGGAGGAACCCGAATCGACGGACGAAGACGAGGATGGAGCGAACAACCGGGGGCCGAACGAAGATGAGACGGAGGACTCGCCCGGCTTCGGCGTCAGTGTCGGCGTCATCTCCCTTCTTGCCGCGTTGCTTTCGGCGATTCGTCGGCGCGGATAGTCACGATCGGCGATTCACTTCGAATCCGACGTCGCGTCCGGATCCGCCTCAGACAGCGAGAGGACGTTCTCCCGCCCCAACCGGAAGCCGTCCAGTTCGCCGCTCTCGCGGAGTCTCTTCGTGACCTGGCTGGTTTTCGCGTCGGTCCACTCGAGTTGCTCTGCGACCGCCTTCTGTTTCATGCGGCCACCTTCGGACTCCACGAGGCGAAGCACCTGCTCTTCGTTGCTCAAGAGTTCAGCGTTCGTCGTCGTTGCGACAGAATCGACATGCGTTGCGCCGCCATCTCGCTCCTCTGGGCTGATGTCGGCCGCTTCGCCCCGCCGCCAGAACACGACGAACGCGGCCGCAACGCCGAGGAGAACGAGGGCGGCGAATGCGGCGAGTGTCGGAATCGAAACTCGTGGGGACAGTTCGGCACCGGTATCCGAACCGGTCCCGGCGTCCGTCGACGCAGAACCCACCGGACCAAGTTCGAGTCGCGGCTCGCCGCCCGCGAAATCGCTCGGGCCCTCGTACACCGCGGAGCCGGTGCGCGTCTCTGTCGGCTCCGGCGACGCCTCGAGGAGTTCGTATCCATCGGACCACGAGAGCAGCAGGGACGTTTCCTCGTCGAGAAAGAGCCCGTCTATCGCGTCTCCGACGAACAGTCGGTCCCCGTCGACCGCCGCGAAGTTCGACCACCGGAACCGGTAGGAGAGCACACCGTACTCCTGCGGGAGCGTGCGATTCTCCGCTGAGACGGTCATCTCGGAGATCGTCATCTCGCGGCCGGTGGCGTTCTCCGCACCCGCGGCGGTCCGATCCATTCGCCCTTGAAACCGCTCGGCGTACGGCTCGGAATCGGCGTCTACGTCGCGTTTGAGCTCCGCGAAGGCCCGCTCGTCCTCGTCGGTCTCGAGTCGCGTCCGGTACTCGATCGTCCAGACCGCGTCGCCGCCCTCCTCGATCGTTACCGACATGAGGACATCGTCGGGATCGATGTCCTGCTGGGCGAACGCAGATTCCGACGGTGCGCTCGCGGCGCCGCCGGCGCAGAGAAGGGCTCCGGCGCAGAGAAATAGAACGCACGCGAATGACACGGTGAGGCGACTCCGATTCACTGCAGAGGAAACGGGTAGAGGATATAAAGGGGTTGTTGCCGAGCGGCGAGAGTTAGAGCGTGACTCGCCACACGATAGACGGAGCGGGACAGGACAGTTAGGGCGATTCCGATGATCGAACGGATTCCGCCGCGGAATCGGTCGTAAATCCGAATTAAACCGACTTAATTCGGCCCCAGAGGCGTTCAACGGACCAAATTCGAATTCAGGAATTCCCCT
>CAZLHT010000206.1:0-1486 GCA_964559185.1 uncultured Natronomonas sp. | reverse complement strand
GTTTCCGCCCCGTACCAACCGACGCGATATCCCGATTCCCGATCGACTTCGATCGGACGAAACCCTCTTGCTTCGACGTGTTGACCGACCGTACCAAACTGACTTTTGTGGTAGGTCGCCACACTCGGGATATGAGCGCGACTGCCGCCGGACCGGCCCCTGAACTTTCCGACAAACAACGACGGATCCTCGCGTATCTCCGCGAAAAAGGACGGACGAAGACCTATTTCAAATCCCGTCTTATCGGGGAGGCGCTCGAGCTATCGGCGAAGGAGGTCGGCTCGAACATGACCGCGATCTGCGAGGGGGAGTTCGGAATCGAGGTCGAAAAGTGGGGGTACTCCTCGGGGACGACCTGGAAGGTCAGCGTTTAGGAACCGTACCGGAAATTTTATGGACTGTATCTGACGAACTCGTCGGCCTCCCCGGCGAAAGTGACGGCGTCCCCGTCGAAGGAATCAGCGTACCGGACGACGAGCGTCAAGAGTGTTTCCGGCCGGAGAATCTCGTATCCCTCCGCCCGTGAGAGCAACTCGGCCGATTCCAGTTCCGCGGCGGATTTCGAGATCGTCGATCGAGAGACCCCCACGAAGTCGGCGATCTCGCTTCCAGAAGAGTCGGGATTACGCAACAGCGCGAGGAGCATCTTTCGCGGCGTCTCCCGACGGAGGTAGCCGAGCGCGCGCTGTTCGAAATCGGAGAACCGACCCGCCGGAAAGTACCGCTTGTACTCGCCGTCCTTTCGATGTTCGATCGCGCCGTCGCCTTCGAGCCTGCGGAGGTGATGTTGAGTTTCGCCGGTGCCGAGCTTGAGGTCGTCGCGGAGTTTCGAAAAGTGCGCACCGGGGGTCGCCGCGAGGTAGCCGACGATGGCGTCACGAACGTCGCTAGCGTCGTGTTGGGAGAGATGAACCAGCGGCGTCGCCGCTCCGAGCGCCGCAAAGCGCTTGAGCGTCGATCGCTTGCTCTCGTCGACGCCGTCGTCGCTTTCCCGCTCTTTCATTGGCTATTCATTGGTAAGTGATGGATAAAACAGCTTCGCACGGGGCAGGAAAGCGGTAACCACCCCGAATACGAAATGGATGGCCGGGTCGTCAGTTCGATTCGGTCTCAAGGTCGCGTTCGTCGACTTCGGCATCGGCCATTTCCTCGTCGACCTCGGCGTCCGTCATCCCCTCCTCCATCTCGGCGATGACGTCGTCGGGATCTTTGATCTCCGCGGGATCCACCCCGGACTTGATCGCCTGTGCTTCCGCCTCCATCTCCTCGACGTCCATCTCGGCTTCCTGATCGATCTGACCGAGAATCTCCTCGATATCGTCGAGGCCGAGCATCTCGCGAGTTTCGGCGTCGAACTCCAGACTCTCGAGGAGATCGGCGTCGGTGGACACGTCCCCGCCGGTGAGGTGCTTTCCGTAGCGCCCCAGGAGTGAGGTCAACTCCTGCGGGAGGACGAACGTCGTCGATTCGCCCCGACCGATTTCCT
>CAZLHT010000205.1:0-3642 GCA_964559185.1 uncultured Natronomonas sp. | reverse complement strand
CGTTCACTCACGATTGGGTGACGCATCTCGGCCCGATCTACCTCGCGACGATCGTATTCCTCATCGGAGTCGTGTTGTCGTACCGCGGACTGCGAACCGCATAGGTGGTTTCACCCATTTATGCCTTCCCTTGTGATTTCAACAGTGGTTGTCGTACTGCATGCAGGAGAGGCAGTAACCCTTGCAGAGTACCTGTTTCGGGTCCTCGTGTATCTGCTTGCCTTCGCTGGTATCGGCGTCACCATCTACTGGGGTGTCCGAGTGATCGAAATCGTCCAATCTGCGATCAGCAGACGTGGAAGAATCACCGATAATGAATCGTGAATCTCGCCACGCTGTTTTCGACGAATTGCCCGACGAACGTACGCCGAGTGGCCGGTGGACGATTCCACGCCGTTGGCGCAGGTTTTGAGCGATGTCGCATTCCTCGCACCTGCGTGCAACTGCTTCGGATTGAGGGCTTCAATCTACTCGGTTTACTCTTGAGGGCGGGGTAACGACCAACGCTTACAAAGCGCTGAATTAATTCGGACCCTGCGAGAAGTATTTCCTAGTCGGTGGTTTGTAGAAATCCAAATGCAGAACCTGTGCAACTTCCAGGTCAGATATTTCATATAGCGACATACCATACAATATATAAAATAATCCGTCATCCCCTAGGAAAACGGACCAAGCATCTCACTCGCCTTTTCGGCGTCGATAGGCCGTCTCGGCCCGACGAACGATCTCTCTGACCGGCAAATCGGTTCGCTCTGCGACGGCCAACGCATCGTCGTACTCGGCGCTGACGTCGAAGATCTCGCCAGCGTCGTCGGCTGCGATCTTGATCGACACACCGTAGGTGTCGCCAGCGAGATCGAGCTCGACCGTCTCGAAGGACCGATCGGCGATCCAACGGTGTTGGGCCGGCGTCTCTCGAATCCCGAGCGTGCCGGTCTCGGCAGCCAATCGCCTTGCTACACGGGCGACGTCTTCCGGTTTGACGATGACCTGTATCAGGTGGCCGGGGCGGGATTTCTTCATCGTCGCCGGAAGGATCGTCACGTCGCGTGCGCCGACATCGAGGAGTCGATCTTGCAGACCGCCGAGCGACTCGGGCGTCGCGTCGTCGACGGTGGTTTCGAGCACCCGGATACCGTCCTCGATGAGGCGGCCGCTGGACACACCGACGGTCGCTCGAAGCACGTTCGGCCGATCGTCGAAGGACTTGTCGCCGGCCCCGTAGCCGGTCGATTCGACCGAAAGCGGCGGCGACGACTCGACGCCGTCGGCGACGTGTGCGAGAATCGCCGCACCGGTCGGAGTCAGGAGTTCCGCTCTCAGCGGACCGCCGACGAGCGACCAGGACGCCTCGGCCGCGAGATACGAGACCGCGGGAGTCGGCACCGGATAGATGCCGTGACTCATCGGGACTTCGCCGCCGCCGCCGCGGACGGGTGTCGTCACGACGCGGTCGACGTCGAGATTCGCGAGGAGCACCGCCGCGCCGACGATGTCGGCGATCGCGTCGTCAGCCCCCACCTCGTGAAAGTGCGTCTCCTCGAGATCCGTACCGTGGACTCGCGCTTCGGCTTCCCCCAGGAGTCGGAAGATGGCGAGGGCATCGGATTCGATGGCCGTCGAGAGATCCAGCCCGGCGACGATATCGCGGCACTCGGCGTAGGTTCGGTTCGGGCCGGCTCCCTCGACGTGTTGAGGGCGGTCGGGAGGGTGATCGTATTCGATATCGCTGTAGTCGTGACCGTCGGTATCTCCCCCGTCGTCCCCATCGGTCAACACGTCAACGGTCGTCGCGGAAATCCCGTTCTTCGTGCTTTCGTCGATCCGGTACTCGACGCCGAGCGCGTCCTCGACGGGGTCGAGAACGTCTGGGTCGGCCCCGGCGGCGACGAGCGCGGCGAGGATCATATCGCCGCTCGCGCCGGTTCGGCCGTCGAATGCGAGCGTCCGCATGTCGACAGGTGCGGTCGCCGCGGCGAAAAAGGGCGCGGTCGAGCGACGGAGGGACAGAGGAAGAGAAAGGGAGGGTACCGCTCCGCAACCACTAAACCCGCCACGAGCCTTCCCCCCGTAATGGCTGATTGGACGGAGAAATACCGACCGTCGACGCTGTCGGAGGTTCGCGGCAACGACAAGGCCCGCGACGCGCTCGAGGAGTGGGCCGAATCGTGGGACGAACACGGCGAGGCGGTCGTCATCCACGGCTCGCCCGGCGTCGGCAAGACGTCGGCCGCGCACGCGCTCGCCGCCGACATGGGGTGGCCGGTCTTCGAGATGAACGCCTCCGACGCCCGGACGAAGGACGATATCGAGCGGTTCGCGGGCCGCGCCGCCGACAACTCGACGCTCGGCGGCGGTCGGCAACTGATCATCCTCGACGAGGCAGACAACCTTCACCAGCACAAAGATCGCGGCGGCGCCGCGGCGATGACCCGCCTCGTCAAGAATGCCACCCAGCCGATCGTCCTCATCGCGAACGAGTACTACGACATGTCCCGCGGGCTGCGAAACGCCTGCCGAGAGATCGAGTTCCGCGACGTCTCCGCGCGGTCGATCGTTCCCGTGCTCAGAAACATCTGTCGGCGAGAGAACGTCGAGTTCGAGGAAGCCGTCCTCACACGGATCGCCGAGGCGAACCGCGGCGATCTTCGCGGCGCGATCAAAGATCTCCAGTCGAGAGCGCGCGACGGCCGCATCGCCGAGGAGGGCAGCGAGGACGAACGCGACCGGACGGAGGACATCTTCTCGCTTCTCGACGCGGTGCTCAAAGAGGAATCCGCCGAGGAGGCGCTTGGGACCGCCTACGCGACCGACGAGACGCCCGACGATCTCTTGCTGTGGATCGAAGACAAGGTCCCGAAAGTCTACGCCGACGCGGAATTGG
The DNA here is from genome assembly GCA_964559185.1 of uncultured Natronomonas sp. Taxonomy (GTDB): domain Archaea; phylum Halobacteriota; class Halobacteria; order Halobacteriales; family Haloarculaceae; genus Natronomonas. Next base: position 758 of record CAZLHT010000205.1, on the reverse strand, counting down.
CCGACGCCTACGAGCACCTCGGGAACGCCGACGTCTGGCTCGGCCGGGTGCGTGCGACGCAGAACTACAGTTACTGGCGGTATGCGACCGACAACGCCGCCGCGGGGGTCGCCGCCGTCAGGCAAAGCGATCGGGGCGGGTGGACCCGTTACGGCGGGGCACCGTATCGCTCCTCGCGGGATTCGACGAGGGATTACATCGCCGAACGAATCGCCGAACGCGCCGGCGTCTCGACCGAGACGGCCCGAGGGGAAATCCTGCCATACCTCTCTGCGATGACCCACCACTGTCGAAACCGCGAGTTGACCGTTCGGATGGTCGCCCGCTACGATCTGGACGCCGATCACGTCGCGTTCATCACGGGGTCGGGCAAAACGACGAATAAGGTGGAGGGGATCGTCGAGGAGGCGCGAGAGCGCCGCGAGGCGGCCGCCGTCGAACACTCCGGTGGGGCGTTCGCGCCCGTCGAATCGAGGGCGTCGGAGGACGACGCGGTCGTCGACGAGGCCACCGAGGACGACAATCGCACGGCGGAGAACTCGGGGACGCTCGCGAATTTCGGGGGCGAAAACGGCGAAGGATCCGAGCGCGAAGCGACGGCCGATGCGGGATCGACCGCCGACGAGGACGAAGACGACGGGCAGGCCGGCCTCTCCGATTTCGTGTGAGCGCGGCCCAGGAATGATCGTCGCGTTTCTGAGTCTGTGGGTACTGCTGAACTGTCCTCATCATCGCTCCTGGATTCATCGATCCCCGCC
>CAZLHT010000204.1:2490-3668 GCA_964559185.1 uncultured Natronomonas sp. | reverse complement strand
GTCGGCCTGAACGAGGCCGGCGAGGAGATACTCGGCTACGCCGAGGCGGAGCTTCGCGGGGAGACGTGGGAGAAGATCGTCACCACCTCCAGTTACGAAAACGTCGACGAGGTCACGTCCGCGCTGGCGGAGACCAGCGGCGGCTACCACAGCGTCGACGAAAACGTCCGCAAGGACGGGGATCGAATCGTCTGCGAGTGGCACAATCGCGTCGTCACCGACGACGGGGGCGACGTCGTCGCGATCTTCTCGCTGTTTCAGGACGTCACGGAGCGCAGAGAGCGCCAGGACCGTCTCGAACGGACGACGACCCGGCTCGAAGCGCTACTCGAGAACTCGCCGGATATGGTCAACATCCACACCGCCGCCGGAACCATCGTCGAAGTCAACCGCCAGTTCTGCGAGGCGTTCGATCGGCCGAAGGACGACCTCCTCGGACGGAAGGTCTGGGAGATCGATCACGAACGGGATACCGACGCGTTGTACGAAATATGGGACGGGATGGGGATCGGCGATCGGGTCGAGCTCGAGACGACGTTCGGACCCGCCGACGGGGTTCGAATCCCCGTCGAAGTTCACGTGTCGCGTCTCCCGATTGACGACGGGAACCAGTTCATGGTTATCTCCCGCGACGTCTCCGAGCGAGCGGATCGGATGCGGGAGATACGGGCGCTCAAAGAGCGCCTCGAACTCGCGGTCGAGGGGGCGAACCTCGGGGTTTGGGACTGGGATTTGCCGACGGACGAGGTGGAGTACAACGAACAGTGGGCAAAAATGCTCGGCTATGACTCAGACGACATCGAACCCACTCTCGACGCGTGGGAAACGCGCGTCCACTCAGACGATCTCGAGGAGGCGAACGCCGCGTTGGAGTCGCATCTCGTCGGCGAGACGCCGTATTATCACTCCGAACACCGGCTGCGGACGGCGGACGACGACTGGATGTGGGTTCGAGATGTTGGAAAGGTCGTCGAACGGGGCGGCGAGAACGAACCGAGTCGGGCGGTCGGTATCCTCCTCGACGTTGACGCGTCGAAACGGCGCGAACGGGAACTCAAACGGAAAACCGAGGAGCTCGAGGAGGCGACGGTTCAACTCCAGGAGCAGTATCGAACGCTGTTCGAGGAAGCGCCGATCATGGCCGTCGTCACGCGGGTGGAGACGGGTCGGCCGATCGT
>CAZLHT010000204.1:0-2390 GCA_964559185.1 uncultured Natronomonas sp. | reverse complement strand
CCGTCGTCGGGACGATGGCGATGTACGTCGATATCACCGAACGCGAGGAGATAAAGCGAGCGAACGAACGTCTTGAGGCGTTCACAGGCATCGTTTCGCACGACCTGCGAAATCCGCTGAGCGTGGCCCAGGGTCGGCTGGAACTGGCCCGCGAAACCGACGCCGACGAACACTTCACCGCCGTAGAACGCGCCCACGACCGGATGGACGCGCTCATCGGGAACTTGCTCGCGCTGGCGCGGGAGGGCGAAACTGTGACCGACGCCGCCCCGACCGATCTCCCGGAGACCGTCAGAGCGTGTTGGGCGAACGTCGAAACGGCGAGGGCGAACCTCGGGATCGAAACCGACCGGTCGATCCACGCTGATCGACGTCGCCTGACACAGCTCCTCGAAAACCTCATCGCCAATGCGGTTGAGCACGGCGGCGAGACCGTCTGCGTGACGGTGGGAACTCTGCCAGACGGATTCTATCTCGAGGACGACGGGGCCGGCATTCCCGAAGCGGTCCGCGATGACGCCTTCGAGGTGGGCTATTCGACGACCGAGGCGGGAACCGGGTTCGGGCTGAGCATCGTCAAGGAGATCGCCGAAGCCCACGAGTGGGACGTTCGGGCGACGGCGGGATCGACCGGCGGTGCCAGATTCGAGCTGACCGGCGTCGACTTCGTCGGGGAGTAACGCTCTCGACGCCCCGTCCGGCCGCCGGGGGCGACCTTTTTCCGTCGGCGCTCGAAGTCGACGCATGGATCCGACCGCGCTCCGCGCCGACATCCCCGCCTGCTCGTCGTGTGCGTATCTGAACACCGGTGCCAGCGGCCCGAGCCCGAGAGCCGTCGTCGAGGCGGTTGCCGATGCCCAGCGGAGCCACGAGTTCGACGTTTGCTCGGTCGATCACTACACCGCCGCCGCCGATTTCGCCGAGGGAGCCAGGGCCGCGATCGGGAAGCACCTCGGCGCACGGCCGACCGACGTCGCCCTCGTCGATTCGACCGGCGACGGCATCAGCCGGATCGCCAACGCCGTCAGGTGGGAGCCGGGCGATCGAGTCGTTCGGACGGACCTCGAACACCCCTCGGGCGTGCTGCCGTGGCGACGACTCGCAGACCACGGCGTCGAGGTGACGACGATTTCCTGTCCCGACGGCCGTCTGCCGATGGACGCCTATCGATCGGCCGTCGAGGGGGCGCGACTCGTCTGCCTGAGTTCGGAAAGCTGGCTCCACGGGACGCGACTTCCCGTCCGGGAGGCGGTCAATATCGCCCACGACGCCGGCGCACTCGTCGTCGTCGACGCCGTCCAGACGGTCGGCCAGCACCCGATCGACGTCGAGGCGTGGGGAGCCGACGCCGTCTGCGCGTCAGGGCACAAGTGGCTGCTCGGACCGTGGGGGGCCGGCTTTCTGTACGTCGCCCCCGAATCGATCGAGGCGTTCCGCCCCCGACATATCGGCTATCGAAGCGCGACGAATCCGAACGGCGAGGGGCTACGGTTCCACCCCGACGCGAGGCGGTTCGAGGTGTCGACGAATGCGATCGTGCCCTACGCCGGCCTGATCGAGGCGATCGAGACGATCGAAGCGGTCGGTCTCGGAACGATCGAATCGCGCATTGAACGGCTCACCGACCGCCTCAAGGCCGGCCTCGGCGATCGATGTCTCTCCCCCTCCAAGTACGAATCCGGGCTGGTCGCCTTCGAGGTCGACGACGCCGAAGCGTTCGTCGAACGGGCCGATGTAGCCGGGATCGTTGTGCGCGAGCTTCCCTCCGAAGCGGTGCGGGCTTCGGTGCACGCGTTCAACACGGCCGAGGAAATAGACGCGCTCTGTGCGTTGGTCTGACCCGTCGAGGCGAACGCTCTCGAGCGTGGGCCGATCCGGCGAGCTAGTGGCTCCCACACTATTATTATGTGGTTCCACTCCCTCGATAGGCGTATGCCGGAATGTCAAAACTGCGGCGCGTTCGTAACGGCGGCCTACGCGCGGGTTTTCACGCCGAACGGCGTCGATAACCCCCGCGTCTGCCCGCGGTGTGAAGACAAAATTCGAGACGGCTCGGACGTCCGCGAAGCCCGTTCGACCCGTCGGACGTAACGCTCTTTCCGTTTCCCCCGTTCGGGGACCAGCTCCTACAGTTCGTCCGTGATCCCCTCAAGGATCGCCCGCGCTTCCGACAGTACCTCCTCGCTCCGACGTTCGTCCCGCGCCTCCGCCGTGAGTCGAACCAGCGGTTGCGTCCCGCTCGCCCGGATCAAAAACCACCCGTCTTCGAGTTCTACCCGGACTCCGTCGATCGTTTCGACCGCATCGTACGCGTCGAGTACGAGCGTTTCGACGGCCGCCATCGCCGCCCGCTTCTCGGCGAGTTCGACACTGGTCCGCCGGATCGGATA
>CAZLHT010000203.1:0-3671 GCA_964559185.1 uncultured Natronomonas sp. | reverse complement strand
CTCCGCCGTCGGTGGCACCGTCATCACCCGCTCCGCCGTCGGTGGCACCGTCATCGGGGGCACCGTCCGCTTCGGTGTCGTCCATCCCGGAGCCGTCCTCGGTGTCATCGCCCTCGTCGGTACAACCGGCGACGGCTATCGTCCCTGTCGCGCCGAGAAGCGCTACGAAGGTGCGTCGATCGAGTCGTTTGGATGTATTTTCTTTCATAGTTCGCCTGCAACCTATTCTCAACGCCCGATGGGATTTGCTATTTTTAATATAAATGGCGGTAAGCTCGGCTTTCTTCAGTCGGAAACGGTAGTGTCCTCAAGTCGTGTCCTCAACGACTTTTGCTCACCGAGTTCCGCGATATCGGTCGTTTCGTCGTCGTTACTCCGTCAAACGGTGCATTGAACGGTTCAAAACGGCTCGAATGATCTCGGGGGATTATTCGGTCCGCCGAATTAGACAGAATCAGTTCCACGATGAGCAAGTCAGCGGTCTCCGCGGGACGACCACCTGGTATCGAGCGATCGCCCGGGACAGATGAGGACAAACTTTCGATCGGGAACGTCTGTCACGTCCTTCAAAACGAACGCCGGCGACTCGCGTTGAGCCACCTACGAAAGTCGGACGGTCCGCTTCGAACGAGCGAACTCGCGGAAGCGGTCGCCGCGACTGAGAACGATACCACGCCCGAACAGTTAGATCACAGCGAGCGCAAACGCGTGTACATCTCGCTATATCAGGTTCATCTCCCGACACTCGATGACGCCGGGGCCGTGATATACGATCGCGACCGAGGAACGATCGAACCGCTCCCCGCAGCCCATCGGTTGTACGATGCACTCGATTGTATCCTCGACGTGACCTCGACGGTCGACACCACACGTACGTCGACCGAGGACGGATCGACAGTGGCATTTACCGAACGGCCCGACGTAAGCCTCCTCCTCCCAGGGCTCGCCGTACTCGCGATGTTCCTCCTCGGGATCGGAGTCGGAAGCGGAGTGGCGGTACTGTTGATCTGACCGCGCCAATCGGGGAGCACCAATCGGAGAATTCGCATTCCCCATTCGTGTACAAGATATCCGCCGGCAAGGGCAACGTTTAGGCGTCTTTGTGTTCCTCGTTGGGGTATGAGCGAAACGGTCCTGCTCGTCGGTGGCGGTGGACGAGAGCATGCCATCGCGCGCGCTATTTCGGACTCGGAGCGAACCGAACTGTACTCCTGTGCCTCGAATCGTAATCCCGGTATCGCATCGCTTGCGACGGGATACGAAACGATCGACGAGACGGATTGCGACGCGATCGTCGAACACGCCAAATACGTCGGGGCAACGCTCGCGGCGATCGGTCCGGAAGCGGCGCTCGACGCCGGAGTCGCGGACGCGCTCGACGACGCCGGGATCTACGCGTTCGGTCCGCGGAAGACGGAGGCTCGAATCGAGACCGATAAAGCCTTCCAGCGGGAGTTCATGGCTCACGAGGGGATCCCCGGTTGTCCGGAGTTCGAAACGTTCGAGAACACCGAATCCGCAGCTGAGTACATCGAAGCATACGACGGGGACCTCGCGATTAAACCGCGGGGATTGACCGGCGGGAAGGGCGTCCGCGTCGTCGGCGATCAGATCACCAAAACGGAGGGCGTAGAGTACGTTCGTGAAAGCGATTACGACTCGTTCGTCGTAGAGGAACGTCTAGTCGGCGAGGAGTTCACGATTCAGGCGTTCGTCGCGAGCGGCGAGTGTCGCGTTTCGCCGGCCGTCCAGGACCACAAACGGGCTTACGAGGGCGATGAAGGGCCGAACACCGGCGGACTGGGTTCCTATAGCGATTTCACGTTCGAACTGCCGTTCATGTCCAAATCCGACTACGACGACGCAGTCGAGATCATCGAGGCCGTCGTCGAAGCGATGCCCGAGTACAAGGGGGTTCTCTACGGCCAGTTCATGCTGGAAGAGGAGGGACCGAAAGTCGTCGAGTTCAACGCCCGTTTCGGCGATCCGGAGGCGATGAATACGCTTCCGGTCCTCGAAACCGACTTCGTCGAAATCCTCGCCGCCGCCAGAGACGGCGAACGCCTACCGGAACTGTCCTTCGCAGAGCGCGCGACGGTATGTAAGTACGCCGTTCCCGAAGGGTATCCGACTGATCCCGTCGCGGGCGTGGAGGTCTCGATCGACGGCGAGAGCGCCGGAAGGGCGAAACTGTTTTACGCCAGCGTCGACGCTCAAGCAGACGGGATTTTCACGACGACATCCCGTTCGTTCGCCGTCGTCGGCGTCGCCGATAGCATTGACGAGGCCGAGACGATCGTCGAAGCGGCGTTCGATCGGACGGGGACGGACGGCTTGCGCGTCCGACGCGATATCGGCACGGCGTCGTTGATCCAGCAACGAATCGATCACATGACTGAGTTACGCGAACGCTGATTCGATCGACCAGTTATCTTCCGATCGCCACCACCGATACGTTCTGCTTCATCTCTCGAGTTAGAGACGAAGCTTTTCATCCTTCCGTTGATTTCGATTCGGATTTCGAACACGGAGAAGCGTATCCGATAGTTACGGCGATCCGAAGGAAAATCGATATCGCCACACAGACAGCCATTAAACCGTCAAATCACGCTTCGAGCTTTTCGAGCGCTTCTCTGGCGGTTTCGATAGCCCGGTGTTTCTTTGCCGGATAGGCCTCGACTTTCCCCCTGAGCATGAGTCCGTCCCCAAGTTCGACGATGCCCCGGTACGCGGCTTGCTTGTCGAGTTGGATGAAGAAAGCGCAGTTATCGTCGATCCGATCTTCTAGCTGGTCCAGTAGTCGGTCGAACGGTTCGAGTTCGGTCAATTTAGAGAGAACGTACCGGACCTCGTCTGCTCGCTCGAGCCGCACGGAAAGAACCAAAATTCGATCACCGTAGTGTCCCTCTGTCACGTCGCGTTCGATCTCTATCTCTTCGGGAAGGAACGTTCGGAGCGCCGCCTCGACCCGTTTTTCGTCCTCAGTGGAATAACAGAAGGTTCGAAGGTCGACGTAGTGAAACGGGACGGCGCTCATCGCGTTATTCTTCGTCCTCGGTGGCTTCCAACGACTCCTCGGCGATGCCCGCCTCCTGTCCGTCCTCGAAGTCTACGATATATGTGTTATCGCCGAACATCGTCTCGGAGACCTGCGTAACCTCACCCGTTTCGCCGTCGAACTCACTGTGCTTGTCGTGGAACACCACGCTTTCACCCTTTTCGAATGCCATACCTTAGCTTTTCACCGCCTCGGAAAAAGCCCGTCGCTTCACGATGGAACGGCGAGACAGCAAGTCGCTTGGGGCTCCCCCTTGTGACTGACCGATTCACCCCGGTCGAACGGTTTTTGAAAGACGGAGTCGTAGACGAGTATATGTTTTCGACCTCCGTCACCACATTCGCTCCCCCGCGGGTAGGGAGCGAACGACCTCCGAGGGAAGGTGGTTCCAATGACACGCGTTGACGGTCAGTAGTATCTTGCTGACGAGGCCAAACAGGCCTACCACCGGACGATTCAGACGTACGACGACGAATCCATTCAGCACACGTACAGAAAGCGCGTTTCCAGGCTCGATTTCGAACGCTTGCGACGCGAATCCGACGAAATGGGACGCCGTACGGTACACACACGCTCGTCCACCGCGAGGACGGCAATCTTCTCCTCGTTCGAC
>CAZLHT010000202.1:0-3690 GCA_964559185.1 uncultured Natronomonas sp. | reverse complement strand
CGGGCGACGACGACTTTCAGGGGATGGGACCGGGATTCGTCTCCCCGAACCTCGATCGGGACCTCCTGGACAACGTCGAAACCGTCGCTATCGAGGCCGCCGAAGCGGAGTGTCGACGGCTCGCGCGCGAAGAGGGCATTCTCGTCGGACAGTCCTCGGGCGGTTCGCTCGTCGCGGCAAAGCGCGTCGCACGGCAACTCACCGTGAATCGAGGCGACGACCCCAATCGGTGTCCCGGACCGAACAACGACGTGGGGATCCTCGCGGACGATCTTCCGGATCCCGACCCGATTCCGGACTCGTGTCCACTCGTCGTCACTGTCTTTTGGGACTCCGGCGAGCGGTACATGTCGACCGGGCTCTTCGGATAGCGTTTTCGAGCGCTGTGTTGGTCCCGAAGGTTACTATAGCAAGCGATCAACGGTGGGTATGAATGTCCAACCGGGCGATGTTTCGAAACGTGATCGACCGAGCGCCGACGGACGAGCGGACGGATATCGGCGATGAAGATCGCGATCAATCAACTGGAAGCGTACAATCACCTCGCCTCTCGCGGAGCGAAACAGGCGACACGGGCTCTCTCGCAGATGATAGGCGTCCGATTGCGACACGACGTGACGGGGGTCAGCCTGGCCTCCGACGACGAGCTTGAGGATATCTTCACCGGACAACGCTACGTCGGCGTTCAGGTCGGACTGAGCGGTGGGCTCTCCGGTGAAACCGTGCTCATTTTCGATCCTGAATCGGTCGATCGGCTAGGGGAACGACTGCGGTCCCGGGGCGAGGACGGTTCGCTCGTCGGCGGGGCCTTCGCGGAACTCGGCAATATCATGATCGGCGGATTCGTCGACGGATGGGCGAATCATCTCGACACCTCGGTGGACATCACGCCACCGACGTACATCGAAGCGAGCGGTACGCGAATCCTCCCCCGGGTAACCCGTCGTAATGCCACCGAATACGGCGCGTTCCTCTTCGAAAGCCGCATCGAAGCCGTCGACGCGGATCTCTCAGTTCCCATCTATCTGATCCCCGAATACAGCGGATTCGTCAAGCTTCTCGAGGGTCGATCCGGCGGTCTCGCCGTTCCGGCCGAAAAGCTCACCGTATTCAACGGCTTTGCGGGGCGAAGTGCCGACCGGGCCTCCGAGCAGATTGCCCAACTGACCGGACTTCGGACCGACGTCCGCGTGAGCCAGCTCAGGTTCCTCTCGTTTTCGGATATCTCCGCCGAGGTAGGATCGGACATGTACGTGAGCGTCGTCTTCGAGTTGAACGGCGTTCCGAGCGGCTTTTTCGTGGCCATGTTCAGCGAAAGGTCCGCCGAACGAATCGCCGAGGCGATGATGCCCAGTGGAGTGGATTCCGACAGCGACGGCATGACCGAAGCGGCGATAAAGGAACTCGGCAACATCATCACGAGCGGGTTCATCGACAGTTGGGCGAACGCGTTGGAGACGAGCATCGAGCACACGCCGCCGGAGTTCGTCCGCGATTCGGGGCCATCGGTGATTCGGACTGTCCAGCGCCGACTCGGCGGGGATCAAGAGTACGCATTCACCATCGATACCACGATAGAGATCGCCGATCGGGAATCCGAAGTACAACTGTATGTGTTGCCCGACACCCACGAACTTACCGAGGTACTGTCGACGCTTCCCGCCGAGCCGAACTGACCGAAAACCACGGCGGTTTTACCGGTTCGCTCAAACAGATCGATCATGAGTGACGAATCGGATTCTCCCCGAATCCCGATCGTCTGCCCGTCGTGTGAGACGAGAACGCGGGTCCCGTTTTCGGAGGTCGAGAACGCGGTAACTCGACACAACGACGCGATACACGACGGCGAGGCGGTCGCAACGGTCGATCCGGACGTGTTCGATCGCCTCGCCGATTACGTCGCTACGGATCTCGGGTTACTGGAGAAATGAGAGCCCGAGGCGGCGATCGTCGTATATATACGTATCGCGGCATTGCGCAGGCGAAACCGTACCGACCGACGATTAATGAGCTTCGATGCGTTCACGTAGGTATGTCAGAGCCCGAACCGGCAGTCGCGTCCCTCCCGCCGAGTGCGAAGCTCGTCTATAAAACCCTCCAGTACGAGGGACCGATGACGCAGGCGGAACTCGCCGACGCCTCGTTGCTCCCCCAGCGGACAGTTCGGCACGCGCTGAAGAAACTAGAGAACGCGAACGCCGTCGAGGAATCCGTCTACCTCATGGACGCCAGGAAATCGAACTATCGACTCACCGACGCCGAAGACGCGGGAGCCGAAACCCTCACCGTCTGATCCGTCGAGCTGTTACGACCCCTCGGTCCTCGGTCGCCTCTGAAGTCGGAGGAGTCCCTTGTACCGCGGTGTGGGAATCAGTGAACCCCTTTTATGGATTCCAACCGTCGAACTGATCGTGAACAGGTGCGCCGGTGGATACGAACCGAGCGATTCACGGCAAAACTATCGACGTTCGACGCGGCGAGGATCAACACGATGCCACGAGCGACACTCACGTTGAGCATTCCCGACGTCATCTGGATCGGAGCGCTCTCGCGCGCGTTTCCCGAGGCGGGATTTCGCGTTCTGGCCGCCGTTCGAAACGACGAGATGGGTGTCGCACTCATCGAATTGTCCGCATTCGATCCCGAGACGATGATCACCGAGATGCGGGCAGAAGAAAGCGTCTCGCGGATCGAACGTCTTGGCGATGAGGGCGACGAGACGCTCCTCCAACTCGAGACGACCGCACCGCTGCTTTTGACACCGATTCAGCAGGCTGGGGTTCCCCTCGAGATGCCGTTTCAAGTCCGGGACGGAGAGATCGTCTGGGAAGTGCGGGCGTCCAGAAGCCGTCTTTCGAAGCTCGTCGAGCACCTGGACCGACTCGGTATCCAGTATACCGTCGATTCGATCTCTCAAGCGGTCGAATCCGAGCGACTTCTCACCGACCACCAGTTCGGGATCCTCGAGACCGCGATCGAGCGGGGCTATTACGACACGCCGAGACGATGTACGCAGGAGGATCTCGCTGGGACCCTCGGCATCGCAAAATCGACCTGTAGCGAGACACTTCACCGAGCCGAAGAGCGGATCATCAAGCGATTTATCGAGACGTACGAGGAATCGAAAAGCACCGAATGGACCGGACAGCCCGCCTAGAGACACGTCACCGGTTAGATCTTTGCTCCACCTTGTTCAACTCGATCAACAGCCTGAATATCGCCTTGACGAGATTCGAATCGACATCAAACTGTTCGGCGTTCGCCCCTGCACGCTCCATGACCGACCGTTCTTGGGATTCGTCCGTCGTCGGCAATCCTTGATCGCGTTTTACCTCCGCGATACTCTCGGCGACGTACGTTCGTTGGGCGATCTTTTCGACGATTTCGCGATCGATCGTTCTGATCTCTTCGCGGAGTTCGTCGAGACCCGTCCCCGCGGGGTCGCTACGAATCGGCGTCCCATCGCTTTCGTCGGTCGTATCGTCGTCAGTCATGGCTATCTCCGCTCGACCCCGAACACGTCCGATCGATCCAGACGGGAAAAACGACATCGACCCGACGAGCAACTCGCGGTATTCCCGTTCGATACCCGCCGTGTTACCGGAGTGACGGTACGGGCTCTCATTGTCGTTCACTCCCCGTCGAGACTACAAAGTGGTGGCGATCGAAGGGGACGGTCTGCGACGGCAG
>CAZLHT010000201.1:0-3720 GCA_964559185.1 uncultured Natronomonas sp. | reverse complement strand
GCCTCTCTCCGATCCCTCGGTCGACTCGAGGTAGCGTTCCCAGAGGTCGATGTAAACGGCGTCGCCGTCCGTATCCTCGTTCCACAGCTCCGCGGCTTCGAAGCGAACCGAGTACAGCGGCTCGGCGGCCTCGTTCCCGTGGGCGGCTTCGTCCGGAACGACGTGGGTTCCGTGGACGGCGTCGACCGTTCCGCGCGCCCGTCTGGCGTAGCGCGGACACCGGGTATGACTCGACGGATGATCGTTTCGCACGACGACGCCGTCGCCGGCCGCGAACCGCGGCTCGGCTGGATCGCGCTCGTAGTCGGCGTCCGCCCGGAAGGCCCGGTGGACGAGTTCGACGAGTTCGTCTTCGGCCGCGTCGGCGGCGGCGGCGTCCGCCATCTCGAAGAGGCCCGTCCCATCGTGTCGCTCGATCGCCTCGTCGAACTCCGCCTCGGTGATCGTCCCTGTCTCGAGCAACAGTTTCTCGCTACCGAGCGCCCATCGCTCGAAGTAGGACGCGTCGAGGTACGTCACCGGATCGAGCCGTTCGAGCGCGTGGCGTTTCCGGTCGACGCCGTAGATCGACTGGTACCTGAGGAGTTTCTCGACGGCGAAGACCCCCTTCTCCCACCGGTCGTGGAACGCGGCGTCGTCGTCGACGTCGACGGAACCGAGCCCGTGCATGCCGCCCATGTCGTGGACGCCGTTCATACGACCACGTTCCGGTCGCGAGTACTAATAGTTCGCGCCCGAGCGGATGGTATCGGGTTTCGAGAGAGGGGCTTACAGTTCGAGCGCGTGTTCTTCGACGAAGTCCCGATCTATATCGAGACCGATACCGGGGGCGTCGGGCAGTTCGATCGTCCCGTTAGAAATTTCGGGCTGTTCAAGGACCATCTCGTGCCAGATCGGATCGAAATCGGGGTGGAAGCACTCAGCGGCCCGGCCGTTCGGGATCGACGCGAGCAGGTGCATCGCGACATGCGGTTCCTCGTGGTGGGCCATCCGGAAGCCGAACGCGTCGGCCATCGCGGCGACCTTCCGCCACGCCGTCGGGCCGCCGGCGATGCTGGCGTCGAGGTTGATGATGTCGACGACGTCGCCCTCGATCAGCCGGCGGCAGGCCTCGACGGTCGACTCGCTCTGGCCGGCCGTGATCGGGATCGAAGAGCGTTCCCGAACCGTCCGCATGCCGGCGTACTGATCATGCCAGACGACGGGCTCTTCGAACCACTCGACGTCGTAGGCTTCGGCTCCTCTCGCGAACTCGACCGCCTCGTCGGTTTCGTAGCCCTGGTTCGCATCGCAGGCGACGAAGAAGTCCTCGCCCATCGCCTCGCGAACGACGCGAAGGCGCTCGAGGTCCCGTTCGGGGCTCCGCCCGCCCACTTTCAGTTTCACGCCGGCGAGCCCCATTTCCCCGTACTCGGACATCTCCTCGACGAGGTCGTCGTCCGTCCGACCCTCCCCGTAGTAGCCGCCGATCGCGATGATCGGCAGTTCGTCCCGGTAGCCGCCCCAGAGGCGATACAGCGGCTGGTCGGTCGCCTTGCCGATCGCGTCCCATAGCGCGATATTGACGGCACCGATGGCGTGGACGAACAGCTGTCTGGCACCCGCCTGATACGTGAAGAGCCGCCGGGATCGCCGCATCAACTCCTCCCAGTTCGCCTCCATTCGAAAGAGTTCCTCGCCGACGAGCGCGTCCGCGATGTCGTCTTCGACGTACGAGACGAGTTGTTCGGCTTTGTCGATCTCCGTATCCAAGATGTCGCCCGAGTACACCTCGCCGACGACGTCGGTGTCCGTTTCGACCCGGACGACGAGCGTCCCCCGGTACTCCTTTTGGTAGCTACTGCCCTTTATCTCGGCTTCCATCGGGACCGCGATCGGCGTGACGTCGATATCGGTGATTCGCATTGGGCCGAGTAGCCCGGAGGGACACATAAGCGTACCCACACCGGATCGATCGGGAAACGCGATTCGGTGACCCTTGGAAACACTTTTCCTCCGTCCCACCCGCGATTCAAGCGAGATGAAGTTCGGGTTATTTCTCAACTGCCAGACCACGACGGACGGATCCGCCGACGGACTCTTCGAGGGATTGATCGACCAGACGATCGCGGCCCGCGAGGCCGGCTTCGACATGATCACGACCGGCCAACACTACCTCGCGGATTACATCCAGCTCCAGCAGATGCCGCTGCTGTCGCGACTCGCCGCCGAGGCGGGCTCGATGAGGGTCGGAACGGGCGTCGTGCTGTTGCCGCTGCATCAGCCGGTCGACATCGCAGAGCAGCTGACGACGCTCGATACGATCGCCGAGGGGGGAACCATCGCCGGCGTCGGGATCGGCTACCGGGACGTCGAGTTCGATAGCTTTGGTATCGATAAAGCAGAGCGCGTCGGCCGCTTCGAGGAGGGCATCGAGCTCATGAAACGACTATGGACCGAGGACGACGTCGTCTACGACGGGGCGTACTACTCCGTCGATGGCGCCACGATCAATCCACAACCGGACGAGCGACCGCCGGTCTGGATCGCGGCGAACGCCCGATCGGCCGTCCGACGCGCGGCGCGGATGGGCGACGCGTGGTTCGTCAACCCCCACTCGACGGTCACGGAGATCGCGGAACTGAAAGAGGAGTACGACGAGGTCAGACGCGAGCGCGGTGAGGACACGAACGTCCCGATCATCCGAGAGACGTTCGTCGCGGAGACGCGAGAGAGGGCCGTCGAGACGGCCGAGGAGTACCTGTTCTCGAAGTACCAGCAGTACATCGAGTGGGGCCAAGACGAGGCGATGGAGGACGAAAAGGACCTCCACAGGCCGTTCGAAGAGCTCGCGGATGATCGATTCCTCCTCGGAACGCCCGAGGAGGTCTGCGAACAGATCGAACGCTACGAGGCCGAGCTCGACGCGGACTACATGCTCCCGCGACTTCACTGGCCGGGGATGGATCACGACGTGGCGGTCGAATGCATCGAACTGATCGGCGACGAGGTCGTTCCGAACGTCTGAGGGCCGAGAAATCCGTTCGAACCCCGGTTCGTTCGCTCGCCGTCACGGAGCCGTCTTTCGGCCCGAATTCGGGGTTCGAGATCGGCTCCGCGACAGCAGGCCGAGACAGATTAGTCCGACCGCCGCCCCGGCAGCGAGGGTGAAAAACGCCGCCGGATACCCGGACCGATCGAGGACGAGTCCGAAAACGACCGGAGAGATTGCCGTCGCGCCGAAGCCGACGAGCGACTGAACGGCGAGCGCCGCGCCGACGTTCTCGTCGTCGACGACCTCGGTGATCGCCGTCGACGTCGGCGCACTATCCCCGGTGAGGACGATTCCGTAGACGACGAGCAACGCGACCAGCGCGACCAGCGGGAGCCACTCGAGGAATCCGATCGCGATCGTGACGATCGTACTCGAACCGAGCGCGACGCCGATCGCGGTCGATCGACCGACGTGATCGCTCGCCCACCCGGACAGGAGGTTTCCGAGACCGCCGACGGTCATCACGACGCCGGCGAGGAGGCCGGCCCACAGGGCGGGATTCGCCATCGTCGTTACGGCCGGAACCGTGAGCAAAAACGCGAGGATCCAGTTTCGGACCCCGTACAGTTCCCAGTTGTGGGCGGTGTAGATCGAGACCGCGTACAGGTACTTTCGGTTCCGGAAGGGCGAGAGGTCGATTCCCCGATCCGAGCGCGTCGCATCCGGCGGATCGACGGCGAAGACGT
>CAZLHT010000200.1:0-3739 GCA_964559185.1 uncultured Natronomonas sp. | reverse complement strand
GATACTCTTCGTGACGATCCGTGCGCGAACGGCGTCCCCGATGCCGAGCACCCGGGTGGAATCGCGCGATGCGAGTTGTTGGTTTTCGCCGTCGAAGGCCAGATACTCGTCGGAGATCTGCGAGACGTGCAACAGGCCGTCGACGGGGCCAATCCCGACGAACGCGCCGAAGTTGACGACTTCCACGACTTCGCCGTCGACGACCTCCTGCATCTTGGGGTCGAAGGTGAGCGCGTCGAATTCCGCTTTGTAGTAGACGCCAGGGCGGTTTGGTAACACCGCACCGTCGCCGATCTCGTGGACTTTCGTCACCGAGACGACACTGCCGACGTCTTCGTCCATCTGTCCTTCGAGCTTGTCCTGCAACAGCCGCTTGACGAGCTGGGGCGATACGTCCGCGAGGTACCGCGGGGGAACCTCGACCGTATCTCTGAGTCGGACCCGTTTGTACATGTTATGGTTCTGTGATTTCGAATTTGGTTCGCCCGCGTAAACAGATTACGGGAACGTTCGCTTCCAAGAGCCGCTCTCGAAGCGGCATATCGCTCGTGACCGCGTACTCGACCGTTCGGCCGATTTCGACCACGGCGTCGTCGGCATACATCGATTCGTGGGCGACCGGCGTACACTCTCTTCGTGCGAGCTCGGCACCCACACTCGCTGCAGTCGCATCTTTCCCGGTCCCCGCCGCGAGCCGATTGAGTTCGTCGAGGACCGCTTCGGGGACGAGCGACTCGTACCCGCCGAGGAGCCGATCCAACTCCTCGAACGTCCGAACCCCGACTTCCACGGGGGCCATCAGCGCGTTCGTATCGAGCACCACGCGCATCACCGGAGCGTTCCGACGCCGATGAGCCGCCAGCGCGCGCCAACGCGTCGGTTGATCGCGATCTTCGCCCCCGACGACGCACAGACGGGACGTTTCAGGTTCACTTCGCACTCGTCGTCTCGCGCGCTCGTGACCGCCCCGACCGTAGTCGCCGTTCCGACGGTGAGCATCAGCGGCTCGCCCGTACTGATCGGCTCGATCTCGTCGGTCTCCTCACCGACGACTCGATCGAGGAGTTCGACGTCCATCGTAAAGCTCTCGTGCGTCGGCGGTAGTGTCCCCGGTGGTCCGGCGACCTGCCCGGCGAGGGCGTCACCCTTCGTCAACGACGGGTCGAGCCCCGTTCCGACGCCCAGAAGTCCACCCGGCGTGACCTCCTCGAGAAACTCGCCGCCAGCCTGCAGTGACCGGATCGTCGTCTCGACGGGGCGGTATCCTGAACTCCCACCTTCTTCGATTTCGCGGCCCGGTTTGATCTCGATCCCGTCGTCGACGGCGAGTCGACCTTGCGTGAGTGAGCCACCCAGAACGCCGCCGGTGAGATCCTCCCACGTCGTCCCCGGGCGATTGATGTCGAACGAACGGGCGACCTGCATCCGCGCGTCGGCGTCCGGATCGCGCTCTGGCGTCGGAATCGCCGATTCGATCGTCCCGATCAACAGGTCGGTGTTTACGTCCTGTTGAGCGGAAATCGGTACGATCGGCGCGTCCCCGGCGACCGTCCCCTCGACGAACTCTTCGATCTGTTCGTAGTTTCGGACCGCCTGCTCGCGGTCGACGAGATCGATCTTGTTCTGGGCGATGACGATGTTCTCGATGCCGATGATGTCGAGCGCCATCAGGTGCTCTTCGGTCTGTGCGCGGGGGACCGGCTCGTTGGCCGCGATGACCAACACGGCCCCGTCCATGATCGCGGCACCCGAAAGCATCGTCGCCATCAGCGTCTCGTGGCCCGGTGCGTCGACGAACGACACCGTCCGGAGATGCTCGCTCTCGGATCCGTCCGGACAGGTCTCTTCGACGGTGTACCGCTCGGGTTCGTCGAGGTCCGAACACTCCCGAAACGTCGCGTCGGCGTAGCCGAGACGAATAGAGATCCCGCGTTTCATCTCCTCGGAGTGCTGATCGGTCCACTCCCCCGAGAGCGCCTCGACGAGGGTCGTCTTCCCGTGATCGACGTGGCCGACCAGCCCAATATTCACCTCCGGTTGTCGGTGTTCCTGCGTCATTTAGCAATGACGTGAATATCTACCCGTGCGCCTGATAAACCTACTGTTCCACGTTTTCGGGGGAACGCCCGCGCGTTCCGTCCACGATCGATACGTTCGTTGGAGATACAACACGCTTAAAACGCGTCAGTACCCAATTTCTTCAATGACTTCATCCACCGCCGGCGAGGCCGGCACCGACCCCACCGAGAGGGTCGTCTACGATCTGGCTCCCACCTGTACCCTCGAGGACGTCGAGGAGGGAGCGCTGTATCTGGCCACCGTCAACGGAACCGTCGAGTACGGCGTCTTCGTCGACCTCTCCGAGCACGTCTCCGGTCTCGTTCACGAGTCGAAACTCGACGGCGAGTACGGCGTCGACGAGCAGTTGATAGTCGAACTCGTCGAGATTCGCGAAAACGGCGACGTCGGCTTTTCGGAGGTCGACCTCCATCCCGCGGACGTCGCTCCGAGAACCGTCGCACACGGCGACGATGCCGATATCTCCGACCTCTCGAACCGGCTGGGGGAAACCGTCCACATTGAAGGTGACGTCGTTCAGATCAAACAGACCGCCGGCCCGACGGTCTTTTCGATCCGCGACGGGACCGGCATCGTCCCCTGTGCGGCCTTCGAGGCGGCCGGCATTCGTGCCCATCCCGAAATCGATCTCGACGACATCGTCCGCGTGACCGGGACCGTCGAGGCACACGAGGGGACACCGCAACTCGAGGTCGACCGAATCGTCCGTCTCGACGGCGAGCCCGAACGCGAGATTCGCGAGCGAGTCGCCGCCGCCGTCGAGACGCGCGCCGAACCTTCCGATCCCGAGCCGCTCGTCGAGTGGCCGGCCTTCGAGAAACTCCGGGACGACCTCGCCGACCTCGCCCGACGCCTCCGGACCGCCGTCCTCGAGGCGCGGCCGATACGGGTCCGCCACCACGCCGACGGTGATGGGATGTGCGCGGCTTTGCCGGTTCAACTCGCGCTCGAGAACTTCATCGCCGACGTCCACGCCGACTCCGACGCCCCACGGCACCTGTTCAAACGGTCACCCTCGAAAGCGCCCTTTTACGAGATGGAGGACGTGACCCGAGATCTCAACTTCGCCCTAGAGGACGAAGAACGACACGGCCAGCGCCTGCCGCTGCTCTTCATGGTCGACAACGGTTCGACGGAGGAGGATACACCCGCGTACCGAGCGCTCGCCCACTACGACATCCCGATCCTCGTCGTCGATCATCACCACCCCGACCGGGATGAGGTTGCTCCGCTCGTCGACGCGCACGTCAACCCCTACCTCCACGACGAGGACTATCGGATCACGACCGGGATGATGTGCGTCGAATTGGCGCGGATGATCGACCCGTCGATCACCGACGAGCTTCGGCACGTCCCGGCGGTCGCCGGGCTCTCGGATCGATCGAAGGCCGACGCTATGGACGAGTATCTGACACTCGCCGCCGAGGCGGGCTACAAGCCTGACGACCTCGACGACATCGTCGAAGCGATCGATTACGCCGCCCATTGGCTCCGCTATCGATCCGGACCGAACCTGATCACCGACGCGCTCAATTTGGATTGCGACGACGAAACGCGGCACCGCGAACTCGTCGAATTCCTCTCTTCACGAGCCCGACGAGACGTCGAAGCGCAACTCGATGGCGCCGAACCGCACGTCGAGCACGAACGGCTCGATAAC
>CAZLHT010000199.1:0-3739 GCA_964559185.1 uncultured Natronomonas sp. | reverse complement strand
GTCGGGCGTTCTGACGTACGCGTGGACGGCTCCCGCGTTGACGCGGAACGGACGAGAGGCGACGTACGGGGAGTCCGCGGTTTCGGCGTGGACGAAAAAGAGCCCACGGCTCATAGAGCCGATCAGCATCCCCTCCTCGTGATCGAGCATCGAAGCGGTATCGACGCAGACGCGGTCCGCCGAGCCGGCCTCTTCGACCGCCGTCACGGTCGCGTACTCGAGGTCGAGACGCTCGCGCTCGGTGGCGTCTCTGACCTCGACGGTCGCTCGGATTTCGTCGGGATCGTCGGCGTCCAACAGGACGGCGTCCGCGCCGAGTTCGAGCGTCTCGAAGGCGGTCCGCGCCTCCTCTGCGGATCGAACGCCCGCGACGAGGTCGGTCTCGTCACCGATCCGGGCGATGAGGTTCTCCAGGGGGATGATCTGCCAGTCGTCGCCGACGACGATCGTGTACTCGGCGTCCTTGGCGGCCGTCTCGGCGAAGGTTTCGTAGTCAGGGCCGAGGATCTGGACGTACGCACCGCCCGACGGTTCGGTTCGACGGAGTGTCGTCAAATCGGCCGACCCCGAGAGGTCGGAGGGGAGGTCGACAGTCCCATCGCCTTCGCCGTGTTTTCCGACGATTACCGCATCGGGTTCGGTTCCCTCGTCGGGTTCAGCGTCCATCACGTGGACATCGTCGCCCGCGAACGCCGCGACGTCAACCCGACCGAGTTCTCTGACGCGGTCGACGTCGCGCTGATCGATGAGTACCCAATCGACGCCTGCTTCGAGTCCGGCCGTGATACGCCGTTTTCTTGCGTCCCAGTCGCCGACCTCGTCGTCGGCTTTCAGCCACACGGAGCGTGTCATACGTTTTCCGTAGCGGGGCCGACTATTGAACGTGGCGGGACAGCGTGGCAGGACAGAGAGTCGGAACGGTTTCGACCACTCGGGTCCGGAACGATCGTACGGCGCGGTGATCGGCTTTATACAGATCCGCCCATACTGGGCGGTATGGCGCTTCAAATCGACGAAAAACGGTTCGAACGAACCCTCGAGAAGTACGCCGCCATCGGTGGAACGGCCGCCGGCGGACTGAACCGACTCGCTCTCACCGACGCCGACAGGGAAGCCCGAGATACGCTCGTCGACGATCTCGAAACGCTGAATCTCGATGTGAGCGTAGACGAGGTCGGGAACGTGTTCGGAAGACGAGACGGCACCGAGGATCTCGCCCCGGTTTTCGTCGGATCTCATCTCGATTCCCAACCGTACGGTGGCCGATTCGACGGACAACTTGGCGTGCTGACGGCACTGGAGATGCTGCGGACGTTCGACGACCGCGACATCGACACGGATCGCCCGCTCGTTCTAGTGAACTGGACCAACGAGGAGGGCGCTCGGTTCGCCCCAGCGTTGATGGGTAGCTCCGCGTTCACCGGCCGCACGTCGGTCGAGGAGACGCTCGCGACCCCTGACGAGTACGAGGGGACGGTGACGGTCGGTGGGGAGCTAGAACGCATTGGCTACGCCGGCGATCGGCCCTGCGAGGCGGATAACGTCCACTCGTATCTCGAACTCCACGTCGAGTGCGGCCCCGAACTTGAGGCGAACGGCAACTCGATCGGCATCGTGGACGCGATCTACGCGAGCACCTGGCTCGAGGTGACGGTTCGAGGCGAATCGAAACACGCCGGTCCGACGCCGATGGACGACCGACGGGACGCCGTCGCAGCCTCGACCGCGGCCGTCCAAGAGATCCTCTCGATCCCCGAGCGCATCGACGACGAAAGCGTCGCCACCGTCGGGGAAATCCACGTCTCGCCGAACAAACGAAACATCATTCCCGGTGAGGTGACGTTTTCTGTCGACTTCCGCAGTGCGAGCGGCGAGGTCGTCGAAAAAGCGAAAGAAGAGGTCGAGCGGGCACTCGAAGCGTCCGCTCGGACTCACGGAACGAGCTACGGAATCGAGGAAATCATGGCGAAGGACCGGACTGACTTCTCCTCGACGGTCACCGACGCTGTCGAGGGGGCGGCGAGCGAGCTCGAGTACCCCTATCAGTACATCGAGAGCGTTGCCGGCCACGACGCGATGCCGATGAACGACATCGCGAACTCGGCGATGATACTGGTTCCGAGCGTCGGCGGCGAGTGTCACAGCGAGAGCGAATTTACCAGGATGGAAGACTGTCTCGCCGGCGCGAACGTGTTCGCGAACGCGACGTACGGTTTGGCGAACAAGCGATGACTGCGGGTCCGATAGAATCGAACTCTCGAAAACACGGCTCGACGGTTTCGACACCGCCCTTTATTTCCGAAGCCGCCGAGCACGCGATATGGCGTGGCACGTCACGATGCCGACCGAAAGTTACGACCGCGCTCGCAGGGAGTTCAGCTGGGACGTTCCCGCCGATTACAACGCCGCGTACGATCTGGTCGGAAAACACGACGATCGCGGTCGAGTCGCCCTGTATCAGGCCTATCCCGACGGTCGCCGGGAAACGTACACATTCGCCGAGCTGGATCGGCGCTCGGACCGGCTTGCATCGGCGCTCGAACGTCGAGGAATCGAGGAGGGCGATCGGGTCGGCGTCGTGTTGCCGCAGGTGCCCGCGAACCCGCTGACGCATCTGGCCTGCTGGAAGCTCGGCGCGATTTCGATGCCGCTGTCGGTGCTGTTCGGGCCGGACGGGCTCGGCTATCGACTCGACGATAGCGGTGCGGCCGCCGTCGTCGTCGACAGCGCGAACTACGACACAGTCTCCGAAATTCGGGACGACTGTCCGGCGCTCGAAACCGTCCTCGAAGTCGACTGGAACGACCTAGGACACCACGCCGGGACGACGGCGTTCGAACCGACGCTCGACACGGCGTCTTCCAGTTTCGAGTCGGTCGAAACCGGCCCCAGCACGCCCGGCATCATCATGTACACGAGCGGGTCGACCGGGCCGCCGAAGGGGGCGTTACACACCCACTCAGTCTGGATCGGACACTGTCCCGCCTTCCGACTGTACTTCGAACACGACGTCTCGGAGGCGATCTGTTGGACGCCGGCCGACTGGGCGTGGATCGGCGCGATGGGGGATCTCCTCTTTCCGGCGTGGCACTATGGCCGGCCGGTGGTGGGGTATCCGATGGAGGGATTCGACGCCGAGACGGCGCTCGAGATCATGGCCGAGTTCGACGTCACCTCGGCGTTTCTCCCACCGACGGCGATCCGGATGCTGATGGGCGTCGAGGTCGGCGCGTACGACCTCGATCTGGAGGCGATATGTTCGGGCGGCGAGCCGCTGACATCCGAGATCCTCGAGTGGGCCGACGAGGACCTCGACGGCGTCGCAGTAAATGAAATCTACGGGCAAACGGAGGCTAATTTGCTCGTCTGTACCTGCCGGGAATGGTTTCCTGCTCGCGCAGGAAGCATGGGCAAGCCAGTCCCCGGCCACGATGTCGCCGTCATCGATGGCGAAACGGGCGCGAAACTGGACGACGGCGAGGTCGGCGAGATCGCCGTAAAACGGGGCGATGATCCGGTCGTCTTCGATGAGTACTGGAATCGCGCGGAGAAAACCGATGCCGTGCAGGTCGGCGAGTGGCACCGTACCGGCGACCTCGGAGAACGCGACGTGGACGGATACTTCTGGTTCAAGTCGCGCGACGACGACCTCATTATAACCAGTGGCTACCGGGTCGGTCCCGGGGAAGTCGAGGACGCAATCCTCGAACACCCAGACATAGAGCAGGTCGGGGTTGTC
>CAZLHT010000198.1:2566-3748 GCA_964559185.1 uncultured Natronomonas sp. | reverse complement strand
GGTCGGTCTCATGTGGGGCCGGAAGCTCCAGGGGTACGACGAGGTCGGCCTCGTCGGCGTCGGCGACGGCGGCGCGAGCAAGGGCGATTTCCACGCCGGCTTGAACTTCGCGGGCGTCCTCGAGTTACCGGTCGTCTTCACCGTCTTCAACAACCAGTGGGCCATCTCGACGCCGGTCGAACGGCAAATGGCGGCCGACTCCTACGCCGATCGGGCGGCCGGGTATGGCTTCTCCGGAACTATCGTCGACGGCAACGACGTCCTCGCGACCTACCGGGCGACGAAGCGGGCCGTCGAGCGGGCCCGCGAGGGTGAACCGACGTTGCTCGAAGTGTTGACGTACCGCCGCGGGGCGCACTCCTCCAGCGACGCCGACGACTACCGGACGGACGAAGACCGCGACGCGTGGCGAGCGCGGGATCCGATCGACCGCTACGAGACCTTTCTCGAGGATCAGGGCCTCCTCGATCCGGACGCGTTCGAGGCGATTCGAGAGGAGGCCGAGCGCCTCGCGAAGGAGGCGGCCGATGACGCGCTCGAAACCGCGGCCGAACAGTCCCCCGAGGAGGTGTTCGACGAGGTGTTCGCAAACCCGCCGGCGTACATCGACGAACAGCGCGAGGAGCTGATATCGCTCGTCGAGCGACACGGCGAGGAGGCGTTCAGGTGGTAACCATGGCGGCCGAGAAACTCACGTTGGTCGAGGCGGTCGCCGAGGGGATCCACGACGAGATGGCGAGAGACGAATCGGTCATCTTGCTTGGCGAGGACGTCGGTCGATCCGGTGGCGTCTTTCGGGCGACAGAGGGCGTCTACGACGCGTTCGGTCCCGAGCGGGTGATCGACACGCCGCTTACCGAAACCGGGATCGCCGGCGCGGCGATCGGGCTGGCGGCTTCGGGAATCCGACCGATCGCGGAGATCCAGTTCTCCGGGTTCACCTACGCCGGCTTGGAGCAGTTGTTCACCCGTGCCGCCCGGCTCAACGCCCGCTCTCGCGGGCGGTTTCCCTGTCAGATGGTGCTACGAGCGCCCTTCGGCGGCGGCGTCCGCGCGCCGGATCTCCACGGCGAGTCGATGGAGGCGATCTTCGTCCACCACCCCGGATTCAAGGTCGTCGTCCCCAGCACGCCACACGATGCGAAGGGATTGCTCACGGCGGCCATCCGCGATCCCGATCCC
>CAZLHT010000198.1:0-2556 GCA_964559185.1 uncultured Natronomonas sp. | reverse complement strand
AGTGATCTTTTTCGAACCGAAGAAGATCTATCGCGCCTTCCGCGAGGGGGTCCCCGAAGCGTCCTACGAGACCCCGATCGGCGAGGCGGCGATTCGACGCGAGGGCGAGGACGTCTCGATATTCACATGGGGGGCGGTGACGCGTCCGACGCTCGAGGCGGCCGAGGCGGTCGCCGAAGACGAAATCGAACCCGAGGTCGTCGATCTCCGGACGCTCTCGCCGATGGATCGAGGGACGATCGTCGAGTCGTTCAAGAAGACGGGACGCGCGGTCGTCGTCCACGAAGCGCCGAAGACCGGCGGGCTCGCCGGAGAGATCACGGCGACGATCCAGGAGGAGGCGCTGTACTACCAGAAGGCGCCGATCGAGCGCGTCACCGGCTGGGACGCCGTCTACCCACTGTACGATCTCGAGGACTTCCAGCTGCCGAACGCGGCCCGCGTCGAGGACGCGATCAGAACCGTCGTCGACGCGTGAGTGGATACCGAGAGCGTGTGAGGGACGGTTCGATCGCCGGCGCGGGAACGACGAACGGGTCAATCGTCGCCGACGTCGGGATCGTCAGGGGTCCCCCGAATCGACTCACTTTCGTCTGTGGCGTCGGTGGATTCGACGATCCCCTCGGTCCATCGATCCAGCCGGAACCAGAAGACCGCGACGACGAAACTGGCCAGTGCGCCGGCGGCGTAGGCGATCCAGACGCCGAGGACGCCGACGGTCGGACCGACGTCGAGGACGATCGTCGTTCCGGGGATCGTGACGGCACCGAACGCGAGTACGAGCGCGATCGGCACGCGGAACACCCACCGCGAGAGGAACGAAAGTGCCATCGCTACTTTCGTCTGGCCGGCCCCGCGGAAGGCACCCTGAACCACCATCGTCCCGCCGAAGAAGGCCCAAAACGGCGCGGTGACGCGCAAAAAGAGGACGCCCTCGGCGATCACGTCTACGTAGTCGATGAAAATGCCGAGAAATAGTTCGGGGACGAGCACGCAGGCCGCCGCGACCGAAAAGAGGACGACCATCGTCCCACCGGTCGCGACGCCAGTGACGCGTCTCGCCCGATCCGGCGTGTTCGCCCCGAGGTTCTGGCCGACGCCGGTCGCGGTCGCCTGGCCGACCGCCCCGGAGACGGTCCAGGAGACGGACATCAACCGGAGCCCGATGCCATACGCTGCGATCGCCGCCGTTCCGAACGGCGCGACGAAGGCCGCCATCACGACCGCCGAGAAGCTCCGCGCCCATCCGTCGATCGTCGCCGGATAGCCCACATCGAGGAGCCGACGGAGGATCGACGGATCGGGCCGAAGGTCCCGAAGGCGCAACCGGACGCCGTACCCGCCGACCAGGAGGACGTAGATCCCGGCGGCGACGACGGCCCCGCGGGAGAGAAACGTCGCCCACCCCGCGCCGCGGGTTCCCATCTCGGGAAACGGTCCCCACCCGAGGATGAAGAAAGGGTCGAGGACGACGTTCAGCCCGGCCGAGAGCATCATCAGCCACATCGCGGTTTTCGTGTCGCCGGCTCCCTGCAAGGACGCACGGAAGGCGAAAAAGACGAAGGTGAACGGGAGCGCGAGAAAGATGATCTCGATGTAGGCAAGCGCCTCGACGAAGACCGCACCCTCGGCACCGATGAGCGCGAGCAGTTCGCGACGAAACGCGTATCCAAGCGCCGCGAGCGCCGCCGAGACGGCAAGCGTCAAGAGCAGCGTCTGGGCGACGACGCGGTCGGCGTGGCGGTCGTCGCCCGCCCCGACGTGTTGGGAGACGAGCGCGATCGTCGCTGCCGTGATCCCCATCGCCGTGGAGACGAACATCCACGACAGCGGAAACATGAGCGAGACAGCGGCGACGGCGTCCGGACTCACGCGACCGACCCAGAACATATCGGCCAGGTTGTAGAACGTCTGGAGCAGATTTCCCAACACGAGCGGCCACGCCAGCTGTGCCAGCCGCGGCGCGATCGCGCCCGTCGTCATGTCGACCCGCTTTCTCCGTGTCTCGGTCACCATCCGGTGTTCGGGCGCGGGGAAAATGAACCCGACGCTCGGGGAACGGAAGAACGGCTATCGAAGCGGACGGCCCGCGGCGGAAGATTGAAACGAGGAGACGCCGTAGGACCGCTCTCGATGGCAGATATCAGCGCCTCGGCCGTCGGAAAACGCGCTTTTTGTGCCACGACGCTCGCGCATAAAACCGGATGTGGCAAGAAGCTGGGGGTGCAAAGCATTTATATGTGGAGTAGGCAAATCATATAAGTATAATGCCAGGGCCTACCCGCCAGAGAGAGCGCACCAGCGAGCAGGAGACGGAGACAGAGGAGGAAACTGGCTGTCCCGAGTGCGAATCTGACTCGTTGGTTCGCAGTGCCGATGGGGGCGGCGAACTCGTTTGCGAGGATTGCGGGCTGGTGATCGAAGAGGAGAACATCGATCGGGGGCCCGAGTGGCGGGCGTTCAATCACTCCGAGCGCCAGTCGAAATCACGCGTGGGGGCGCCGACGACCCAGACGATGCACGACAAGGGATTGACGACCCAGATCGACTGGAAGG
>CAZLHT010000197.1:0-3752 GCA_964559185.1 uncultured Natronomonas sp. | reverse complement strand
ACGGACCTCTCCTCCCTCCCCGTCGTCCGATCGGTCCCCGAAACTGCGATCACCGGGACGACGGCGGTGATCGGGCTGTTCGCCATCGTCGCGCTCATGTCCCTGCTCGGCGCACTCTACGTCCTCCCAGTCGCCGTCGCCAAGTTCGCCCACTCCGGACGGTGGCGGGATGCGCTCGAACTCCGAGCGGTCCTGGACGGAGCCATGACGGAGGATTACGCGATCGCGTGGGGCGTCTCGTTCCTTCTACAGGCGCTCTTGTTACCGGTTGCGTACCTGCTTCGAATCCTTCTCGTCGGGTTCTTTTTACACTTTATCGTCGCCGTCGCCGTACGGTACTGCTACGGACAGGGCGTGGGTGCGGCGCTCGGATTAGCGCCCGTCCGATCGGACCCGACGGATACCGTCGACGAATCCGAGGCGAGCGGCGAACGAGAACCTACGCCGGCGTTCGTCCGCGTGGATACCGCGGGGTGGGGCGTGACGTCCGGCGAGAGCTCCGAACCGATGTCGAAAAGCTCACCCCTCGACGGCTCGGACGACGAGGTGGTCGTAGATTCAGGTGACGTGGACGAGGGATCCGAATCGATCGATCCCGAGAACGGAAGCGAGGGCGACGAAGACGGGGAGGGCGGATGGGGACTCCGACCCGCCGTCAGGCGGGTTTCGGACGACCGATCGCGGAACGATCGATAGCCGACGTCGTACCGAACCCGAGGGCACTTATCACTGCCGAGCGGAGGGGCCGTATGCGCATTGTCGACCGCGAGGCCGCCGAGGGTGGTCGGGAACGGATCACCGTCGTTCCCGAGAGTCTGGACGATCTGTGGCACCTCACGTACATCCTCGAACCCGGCGATTCGGTTTCGGGGGAGACGACCCGACGTATCCAGCGCGACGACGACAAGATGCGGGACACGGGCGGAAAGCGCGAGCCGATGTGGATCCGGATCGGGGTGTCCGACGTCGAGTTCGCCAAATTCGCGAATCGCCTGCGCGTCGGCGGCGAAATCGTCGACTGTTCTCGCGAGGATCAACTCGGATTTCACCACACGTTCAACGTCGAGGAACACGACGAGGTGACGATCGAGAAGCGCTGGCAGATCGACCAACTCGAACGGCTCGAGGCGGCCGTCGAAGCGGCCGAACAACCGGACGTGGCCATCGTGACCGTCGAGGAAGGGCAGGCTTACGTCCACACAGTCGCCCAGTATGGGACCGAAGAGCGGGCGTCAATCACCGGGACGACGGGGAAGGGAGAATACGCCCGCGGACGGGACGAACTGTTCGAGGAACTCGCCGCGATCGTCCGCCGACTGGACGTCGAATCGATCGTCCTCGCCGGCCCCGGCTTCACCAAACAGGACGCCCTCGAATACGTCGAGGAGAACGCGCCGGGGGCGGCCGAAAAGATCCAGCTCGTCGACACCGCAAGCGTCGGCGATCGCGGCGTTCACGAGGTGCTCAAACGGGGCGTAGTCGATCGAATCCAGACGGAGACGCGAATCTCGAAGGAGGCGGAGTTCATCGACGAGTTGATGGAGCGGATGGCCGAAGGCTCGAAGGTCGCCTACGGGATCGATGAGGTCGCCGAAGCGGCCGAGTACGGGGCCGTCGAACGGCTGTTGATCCTCGACGAGCGACTCAGAGTCGAGCGGGCAGGCGAGGGCGAGTGGGGAATCGATGTCAACGACGTCGTGGAAAACGTCGAGCGACAGGGAGGCGAAGTAACCGTCTTCTCTCACGAGTTCGAACCCGGCCGACAGCTCGCGAACCTGGGCGGGATCGCGGCGCTCCTGCGATATCGATTAAACTGATAACGAATCGCTCGATCGCTACTTTTCGTCACGTCGGCGGAGATCCACCGTCAATCCGTCGCGGGCCATCCGGACGTCGCCGTCGAAGCGCTTTTCGACCGACTCGATCATCTCCTCGTGGTGGCCGTCGGTGTGGGGGTACAGATGCGTCAGGTAGACGCGTCCGATCTCGCGGCCCGAAAGCA
The DNA here is from genome assembly GCA_964559185.1 of uncultured Natronomonas sp. GTDB lineage: Archaea > Halobacteriota > Halobacteria > Halobacteriales > Haloarculaceae > Natronomonas. The sequence goes on along the minus strand of CAZLHT010000197.1, from coordinate 1,750 downwards.
CCGCCCCGAGTTGGCTCGGCGTGGGGTGATTCTCGACGTCGATCCCGTCGGGAAACGAACAGTCGTGCAGGAGAACCGCCGACCCCTCGGCTAGATCGGCGACCGAGTCGACCGCTTCGGTGTCCGCGGAGAACGTGAATATCGCGTCGTCGGTCTCGAATCGGTACGCGAGACAGTACAACGAGTGGACGGTTTCGACGGCTTCGACGTCGTAGTTCGCGACGGAGAACTCGCCGGGGTCGATCTCGCGAAAGGAGAGTTGGAAGCGCCCCCGCATGTAGTCGTGAACCGAGAGTAGCCCTTCGACCAGTTCTTCTGTTCCGTCGGGACCGACGATCTCCAGTTCGGTTTCGCCGGCCAGCCACCGCGCCTTCAGGAGTACCATGAGATCCGAAACGTGATCGAGGTGGTGGTGCGTCAAGAGGACCGTCCCGATCCCTTGGTAGCCGACGCTCGTCGAGGCAAGTCCGTGGAGAACGCCGCTTCCGCAATCGACCAACATCGGGTCGGCGTCGCCGTCGGGGTCCTCGAGAAGGAGTCCGGTCTGAAACCGTTCGCCGGTCGGCATCGCCGCGCCGGTTCCGAGGAAAGTCACGCGCATACGGTCCACTGCAACGCCGCGGGACAAGTGCCCTGTGGTCGAAAGAGCCAAACGCACTTGCCCGTCGAATCCCTACGGGCCGATAGATGAGTGAGGGATCGTCGGCGGAGGCGTTCGTGCGCGAGCGGTTGTCCGAAGGGGGGTTCGCGTACGACGCCGAAACGGTCGACCTTGACGACCTCGACGCCTTCTCTCGGCTCGATCCCGACGTTCAGGCGTGGTGGATCGATCGATTCGGCGAGTTCGTCCCCCAGAACGGTGGGCTGTTCACCCCGCCGCAAAAGGGTGCGATCCCCCACATCGACGAGGGGACGAACACCCTCGTCTGTGCCCCGACCGGTAGCGGTAAAACGCTCGCGTCGTTCACCGCCATCCTGAACGAGTTGTTCGCCCGCGCAGAGGCGAACGAGGACGGCCTCGAAAACGGCGTCTACTGCCTGTACGTCTCGCCGCTAAAATCGCTGGCGAACGACATCCACCGGAACCTGACCCGACCGATCGAAGAGCTCACCCGAGCGCTCGAAGCGCGGGGGGAAGTCGTCGACCTTCGGCACGCGATCAGACACGGGGACACGAGCGCAGGCGAGCGTCAACGGATGCTCGAAGAGACGCCGCACATCCTGAATACGACGCCCGAGACGCTCGGGATCTTGCTCAACAGCCCGAAGTTCAAAGCAAAGCTCGAGACGGTCGAGTACGTCATCGTCGACGAGATTCACTCGCTCGCGGCGAACAAGCGGGGAACACACCTCGCCGTTTCGCTGGAACGGCTCGAACGGATCTGTGCGAATTCGCCCACCCGGATCGGGTGCTCCGCGACGGTCGAACCACTGGAGGCGATCGGCGAGTTCCTGGTGGGCGGAGCGACGGCGCGTCGCGGCGGGGACGGCGACGGAAGTGACGTCGACTGGCAGCCCCGTGAACTCGAGATCGTCGACGCGCGCTTTGTCCGGGAGTTCGATATCCAGCTTCGCTGTCCGACGGACGACTTGATAGACACGCCGAGGGAGGTCGTCACGGATCGTTTTTACTCCCGTCTGGACGAACTCGTCGGCGAACACTCGAATACGCTCGTCTTTACGAACACGCGATCTGGCGCCGAACGCGTCCTGTATAACCTTCGCGAACGCGGCGAATACGACGAATCGA
>CAZLHT010000196.1:0-3799 GCA_964559185.1 uncultured Natronomonas sp. | reverse complement strand
GAAGCGTCCGCGTCGAGGAGTTCATGAACGTCCTGAAGTACAGTCACGTCCAGCATATCGAGTCGACGGTAACCGGAACGCTCGCCGACGACCGTGACGCCTTCGACGCGACGCGTGCGTCGTTCCCCGCGGGGACGCTCTCGGGCGCGCCGAAGATCCGGGCGATGGAGATCATCGACGATCTCGAACGGCAGCCACGTGGGGTCTACGGCGGCGGGATTGGCTATTACTCCTGGAGCGGCGACGCGGACTTCGCCATCGTCATCCGAACCGCGACGATCGAACGCAGTGCGGGCGTCGATGGAACCGATCGGGTGACCGTTCAGGCCGGCGCCGGTCTCGTCGCCGATTCGGATCCAACAAGCGAGTACGAGGAGACCGAAAAGAAGATGGGGGGCGTTCTCGCTGCACTCGAGGCGATCGAACTCGAAGCCCAAGCCGGGATAGAGGAGACGCAACGATGACGAACGTGCTGTTCGTCGACAACTTCGATTCGTTCACATACAACCTCGTTGAGTACGTCAGCCAACACGAGGGGACCGACGTGACGGTCCTCAGAAACACCGCCTCGCTGACGGACGTTCGCGACGCTGCCCCCGACGCAATCGTGATCTCGCCCGGCCCCGGCCACCCGAAGAATGACCGGGACGTCGGCGTGACGATGGACGTGCTCGGAGAGATCAGCCCTGACATGCCGACGCTCGGGGTCTGTCTCGGTCTCGAAGCCGCTGTCTACGGGTACGGCGGCACCGTCGACCGGGCGCCCGAGCCGATTCACGGCAAGGCGTTCCCCGTCGATCACGACGGAAACGGGATTTACCGCGGACTCGAACAGGGCTTTCTGGGAGGTCGGTATCACTCGCTCGTCGCCCTTGATGTCCCGCCGTGTTTCGACGTGACCGCGACGACGGATCACGATGGCGAGGAGCTGGTGATGGGTATTCGCCATCACGAGCACCCCATTGAATGCGTTCAGTTTCATCCGGAGTCCGTCCTGACCGCCGTCGGACACGACCTCGTCGAGAACTTCCTCGACGGCGTTTGATAGGTATCCAGTGACCGGCTGGGAACCGTTCACGGGCCGATCGAACGGCCGTCGGATTCGATCGTATCTCGTCCCATAGGCAACGCCTCAGGATAATGTCGAATAATATAGTATTAATCAAGTAAGCTATCGTTAACGCGGTAGGGAGCGACGCTTTCCTGTCGTTCACTTCCCAGCGCCACGGACGAGTATCGAGCCGATACCTCGATAGTCTCGTTCGTTCGACGCCCGATAGTTTCCAATGAAAATAACGGTAATGTACCCCAATTCTCTAGGTGAAAGTTTTACTTTCACTGCGGACTGAGTATCCTTATGTGGCTGCCGTTAGTCCGTTCTCGTCGTACGCGCTTGGGCACGCGCATCCCGAACAACGAATACCACCTCGTGCCCTTGATATACTATAGAATCGCTAACATATTTCCCGATGCCAAGGGTTATTTGGCAGCCAACAGAACGCAGACCTCGTCACAGATGATCCGCACAGCGCACCCAACTTGGAGTCGAATCGAACGAAACCGAACGGTACCGGCCCGGAGGGGTGAGTGATGGCAGGGACCGCCCCCTCCGCGGACGAACTCACCCTCCCGATCAAACGAACGGATGGCGAGACGCTCGAGGATCGTCTCACCGGAAACGCCTATCACAACATCCTCCCGGCCCGGTATCTCCGGAAAAATTCGGAAGGTGAGCCGACCGAAGCCCAAGAGGAGCTCTTCGAACGCGTCGCGCGAAACGTCGCGCTGGCAGAGGCGGTCTTCGAGGCCGAAAAGCGCGGCGTCGAACTCACCGTCACGCCCGAGCAGCTCAAGCCGGATCATCCCCGACGGGACGAACTCGCGGCCGACGTCTTCGGCGCCGGCGTCACCGCCGACTCCGACGCGGAAACGACGCTTTCGGTGTACAACGTCAACAAGTTCGCCTACGAGACGCTGGTTTCGGACCTCCCCGAGGAGATCCGATCGCACGTCGAAGCGGTCGCCTCGGCGTTCCAAGAACAGATGGAACTGCTCTCTTTCATGCCGAACTCGCCCACGTTGATGAACGCCGGCGACGAACTGCAGCAGCTTTCGGCGTGTTTCGTCGACAGCCCCGCCGACGACATCGACGACATCCACCAGACTGCCAAGGAGGCCGCACAGGTCTTTCAGTGTCTTACGGCCGATACGGTAGTCAACGTCGACGGCAAGGGAGTTGTCTCGATCGCCGACGTCGATCCCGGCGATTCGATCGTCCAGCGGGCCGGGTCGGATTATCGGACCCGAACCGTCGAGGAGATCCATGCATATGACGACGTACCCACGAAACGGATCGTAACCGAAGGCGGGATCGAACTGACCGGGACGCCGAACCATCGGTTACTGGTCGACGACGAGTGGACCGAGATCGACGACATCGAGCCGGGCGATTCTGTTCCGGTTCGTCTCGGCTGGCTTCCCGACGAGGACAACTCACCGTCACTGACTGACGTTGACGTCGGCGCGCAGTGGGATTCGAACCGGACCATCTCGAACGAATCGATCGTGGAGCTACACGCTGAGGGACTGAGCGATTACGAGATAGCCGAGGAGCTCGACAGTTCATCGTCGACGATCCAGCGACGCCGTGCCGACGAACTCGGCCTTCCGTCGAACGGACCTAGCGGCCGCCCGAACGGACGGTCGTTCAACGAGAACGAGTTTGTACGGCTCTATGAGATCGGCTACACTGACTCGGAGATCGCGGAGGAACTCGATATCCACTCGACGACGGTCCGTGGCTATCGAGCCGCCCAAACGCTCGAAGCGAACGGAACCGCGGTCAAAACGGTCACACAACCGACGTTGCTGACGACGGAACTCGCCGAGATGCTCGGGATCTGGATCGGGGACGGTTCGATCCACGAGGATGGAATCCGGTTCCATATTAGCCGCGAGGAGACACTCAACCACATCGATACGCTCTCCCGTTCGCTTTTCGATATCGGTATCGACTACACGTGGGCCGATGGCTGTTATGAAGCGGTTATTCACAGCCACGAGATCAAACGCTGGTGGCTTTCGAACTTCGGCGATGCGAAACCCGATTCCGCAAGCGCGAAGGTTCCGGACTGTATCCATCGAACCGACCACGACCGTATCCATGCATTCCTCCGTGGGCTGTTTTCGGCAGACGGAACGCTCGGAAAGGACATGTACCCGCGTCTCTACAGCGCCTCCGAAGAGTTGATCGACGGGACGCTACAGTTGCTTCTCGGAGTCGGAATCCCCGCGACGAAGTGGACGGGGGACAACGACGAGCGAGAGTATTTCACTGTCGCTCTCACGGACGAACTCGGTCTCTCGGCGTTCGCCGATCGTGTCGGATTCGCCGATACACGCAACGAAGATATGGCCGAATCGATCGGGGCCGGCGACGTCGGATCCACTACCTGTGGAACGATCGAATCCGAGACGACGTGGATACAGGAAGCCGTCGCCGTCGAGGACGCCGGTACCGATACAGTCTACGACGTCACTGTCGAGGGGAACCACGAATACGTGGCCAACTCAGTCGTCTCGCACAACAGCGGCGGCGGCATGGGGTACGCCTTCTGGAAGCTACGCCCCTACGGCGACGCCGTCGGCTCGACCGGCGGCATCGCGTCGGGCCCGATCACGTTCATGCGCACGTACGACCAGATGTGCGAGACGATCGCCCAGGGCGGCGCCCGCCGCGGCGCGCAGATGGGCGTCATGCGCGTCTCCCACCCGGACGTCATCCAGTTCATCCACGCCA
>CAZLHT010000195.1:0-3812 GCA_964559185.1 uncultured Natronomonas sp. | reverse complement strand
CGTAACCGCCGGTAGTGATCGAGCGAACGGGCACCCACACGACCGCACGAATCTTGGCCGACGACTCCGATCTCGTCGAGTCGAACGTCCTCGAGCAGCTCGACGCACTCGTCGACCACCCGGCGTTCACTGAGCCGATCCGGATGATGCCCGACGCCCACGTCGGGGCGGGTGCACCGGTCGGGTTTACGATGACCCTCGGCGAGCGGATCGTCCCGAACATCGTCGGCGTCGACGTCGGCTGCGGAATGGCGGCGTTCGAACTCGGCGAGACGCTGCCCTTCGACGACGCCGACAGGGAGCGCGCCGTCCGCGAGGCCGTCCCGATGGGTCGGGCGGTCCACGACTACGACGACGCGCCCCACCTCGTTGACGAGTTCCCGTTCGCGCGGGCGAACGAGGTCTTCGAGCGGTTCGACGGCGCCCACGTCGACCGGTTCGGCGATCGGATCGAGCCGCTGGAATTCGACTTCGAGGGATACGACGGCGAATACTTCAAAACGCTGTGCGGGCGCGTCCTCTCGGGACAGCGACAGGGTCTGGGCCACGTCATCAAGAGCGCGGGGACGCTCGGCGGCGGCAATCACTTCGTTGAGTTCGCGCGCTCGCGGGAAACCGGTCGGTACTGGCTCGTCGTCCACAGCGGCTCGCGCTATCTCGGCAAATCGGTCGCGGAGTTCTGGCAGGGACGGGCGAGCGAGTACCGATCGGCCGATTCGATCCGCGAGTCGATCGCGGCGGGGGACGCCGGCTACCTGAAGTTCGATCCCGAGACCGTCGGCGACGGCGAACTCTACACGTGGGTCACGGGCGGGATGGGCGAATCGCACCTCCGGAAGGCGAAGATCCGCGAGGAGCTCGAGGGCGAAGAGATCGAGGAGACGTTCGACCGACTCGGGGATCTCCAGGTCAGAACGGATCGAAACGACGCTCTCGATTACCTCGAGGGACGGGAGGCCCACGGCTACTACGTCGACATGCTCTTCGCCCAGCAGTACGCTCGCTGGAACCGCCAGCTGATGGGCGAGGCGATCTGCACAGCACTCCGCGTCGAGCCGACCGACGCCTTCCAGTCGATCCACAACTACGTCGACTTCCGCGATCTGACCGTTCGAAAGGGCGCGACACCGGCGCGGGAGGGCCAACGGATCGTCGTCCCGCTGAATATGACCGACGGATCGATTCTCGCCCGCGGAAAGGGCAACGACGAGTACAACCACAGCGCCCCGCACGGAGCCGGCCGACGGCTCAGCCGGAGCGAGGCCTTCGAGACGATCGGACTCGAGGCGTTCGAGGACGCGATGGAGGGGGTCTACTCCGAGTCGGTCGTCGACGGCGTCCGCGACGAGGCCCCGATGGCGTACAAACCCGCCGAGGCGATCACGGCCGCAATCGAACCGACCGCGGAGATCACCGACCGCCTCGATGCGGTTCACAACATCAAGAGCGTCGAGTGAAGAGTCCTAACGGAGATGGCTGTTACACCACTCGAAACACGCGAACCGTGTCGCGCTTTGTCGGCTCGCGGAGCAGGTGGGCGAGCCCCAGCGCCGAAAACACCGCCTTCCAGTCGCGGTGATACAGCGGAAACTCGTCGTTGACGTAGCTCACCGACGAGCCGTCGCGGCCGCGTTTCGGACTGTTCCCCTCGTTTTCGGCCGTGAGCAGGAGGTCGGAGGTGACGCGGACGATCTCCTCGAACACCCATTCGTCGTCGGGATGGACGTGCTGGAGCGTCTCGACCGAGTAGACGACATCGAATGCGTCGTCGGGCATCTCCGGGAGGATCTCCTCGATCGGGCCGGTGTGAAAGGTGCCGGTCGCCGCCAGATCCGGGAAGTACTCGGCCATGACATCGAAGGAGGTATCGTTGATGTCGATTCCGGCGAGGTTCTCGTAGCCGCGTTCGCGGAGGTGTTCGAGGTGTCGACCGGAACTACAGCCGAGTTCCAAGAGGGCGGCGTCCTCGGGGACGTAGTGATCGAACACCGAGGCGAGCGTTTCGCTCACCTCGTTGGATCCGATCTCGGCGTAGTACGTCGGCGAGAAATCTTCGGCCCGCTCCGCCCAGCCGCGACGATTGTCCTCCGGATCGATATTCATACACCACCCAAGGCGATCCACGGATAACAGTTGTTGGAAATCGATCGACGCGCCACACGGAGTCGGCCTTCGCTCGGTACGGCACACAGACCGATCCGATACCGCCTTCGAGATCGAGTCGGGCGTCCAGCCGGTCACCGCTCGGCGCTTCGAAAAATCCGCCAACGTGTCGTGGCGCTACGCCGATTCGGGGATCGGGTTCTCGACGCATTCGGCGGCGACATCGGTTCGCGAGGTCCGAGCCAAGAAATCTCACTCCGTCGATGAGGAGGACGCGGCGGTCGCATATGGCGCACGATCGACGACTCGGTGAAAATCGTCCGAGGTCACCTCGTGTGTTCCGACGGGCGACACCGGTAATCGACCCTAGGCCAGCTCCGACAACTCCCCGAGTCCCCGCAGCCGGTAATCGCCGAGGACGCAGCGTCCCCGTCGTTCGTGACCGTGGCGTTCGACGTGGGCGCCGTCGAGGCCGGCGTTCCACGCCGCGCCGATATCGTGAACCGCGTCGCCGACGAGGATTCCGGGGCCGGTTTTCGCGCCGACCGCCGAGAGCGCTCGTCGAACCGGCGCAGGATCTGGTTTCCAGCCGGTTTCCGCCGTACAGCAGACGACGGTGTCGAACCAGTCGGCGATGTCGAGCGTCGAGAGCACCGGCTCGGTCAGGTACCCCTGACAGTGGGTGACGAGCACCGTCGGCGCGTCGATCTCCCCGACGAAATCAGCGTCGTCGTACAGGAATGATGATTCCGCGCGAACCTCGGCATTCTCCTCGTCGTGAAAGACGTCCCAGAACCGTTCGGGATCGAGTCCGGCGGCCCGAAGGGTTTCGTTTCGCTCGCCGTCGAAGCCGTGCCAGAGCGCTTCGGCCTCCCGTTCGCTGAACGGATACCCGATCCTGTCGCCGACCCGTCCGAGGAGATCGTGGACGTACGCGGATTCGACGTCAACGAGCGTTCCGTCGAGGTCGAATACCCACCGATCGTACGACGCGGTCATCGCCCCGACGTAGGGACGCGACGATCAAATGTCTTGCGCGCGACGGTCGAACACGCGGAGGGGGTTGATCGCCGATAAAAGTCGTGGGCTGGTCTCCGATTCGCTGACTCGCCACCCGAATCTCCATTTTTCCCTGTTTATCTCATACCACATTAAGTTTCGGTATGTCGGAATTTCACGCCGTCCTTCCGAAGAGTATTGTCTTTTGTCGGTCTATTTCGAACGAAATGTTGGAACGGCTAAAACAGCTACTCGGCGGATCGAGCGAGACGACCTACGGGTACAGTTGTTCGGATTGTGAAACGAGCTTTTCACTTCCGGAGACGACGCCGATCGAGTGTGTCGACTGCGGTTCGTCGGAGTTTGTCGTTCCCGATCGAAACCTCCTGATCAACCACCACAGATGTAACGGTTGTAGCGCAGAGTTCGCGTTTCCTGACGGCGTCGAATTAGTCTGTCCGGATTGCGATTCGGTCAGTATCAGCACGATCCAGTGATCCGTACGGCCCGAATAGGCGGCTCCTCTGGTCGCCCCCGCCCAGCCGAACCGGAAGGGAGTCTTTCAAGTCCAACGGCGCGGTAGGTCAGCGTATGAACCCCGGCGACCGCGTTCGCGTCACCCGAACCGACACGACCTACGAGGGCGTGCTGTTACCGTCCACGACGGCCGAGGAACTCGTCGTCAAACTCGACGGCGGCTACAACGTCGG
>CAZLHT010000194.1:0-3812 GCA_964559185.1 uncultured Natronomonas sp. | reverse complement strand
AGTACGTACACTTGCCCATGACACCCTGTGGCGGCCGAGCGTCGTTCCACTGCCCTCGGTCGTCGTGAATGTGGTCGTCGGTATCGGTGAGAAGCTGGTTACGCTCCTCGTAGGACATATTCTTGAGTTCCTCGTGATCGTGCTCGGATCCCATCAACTCGTCGTATGGAGTGTCGGGTTCACCCCACTGGAAGTAGTTGACACCGTAGGGGCAAGCGACCTGACAATATCGACAGCCGATACAGATTTCGTAGTTCGTGAGGACGAGCCCGTCCTTCTCTCGGGTGTGTCGCGCACGAACCGGACACACCTTCTCACACGGCGCGTTCGTGCAGTGTTGACACGGTCGGACGAGCAGGTTCTCCTGTTCCGTGTTTTCGTCCTCGTAGGCGAGAACGTACATCCAGTTCGCGCCACTCGAGGTCGAGTTCTCCTCGATACATCCGACGACGCACTCGAGACAGCCGTCGCAGCGTTCGAGATCGATGACCATCCCCATCTGGACGCCACTTCTGGAGGTATCCCCGACCGGTTCGGCACCGTACTCCTCGTCTTTGGGGTCCCCCGAACTCGCCGAGGCGACGCCGCCGAGGCCGAGCGCCGCCGCACCGGCACCCATCTTCTTCATCGTATCCCGGCGACTCTGGTTCATCTCGGTATCGAGATTCGAGAGTTTGTCGGCAACCCCGCCCTCGCCGGTGAGCTTCTCGAAGATGCTCCCCCGGTCGTCCGCGTTCATCTCCTCGAACGCCTCGACTGTCGGTCGGTCGTCGACGTCGAACTCTTCGAGGACCGCTTCGTTGTATTTTTCGTGGAACTCCGCCTCGGAGATCTCACCCTGAATGAGCCGCATGGAGTCTTCGGCCATGTTCATGCCGAGTTCGGTATCGTACTCCGTCTCGTCGAGCATTTCTCGCATCTCGTCTTCGTGCTCGTGACCCATCGGGTGGAACGATTCGTCCGTCGTTTCGTCGGTACTCCCGCAACCGCAACTGTCGCGATCGCAGGAAGAGTCGTCTCTACTCATTCAATTATCACCGTTTGATCCGTGTTCACCCCACGATCGCCATCCGCCCCGGACGCGTCGTCGTGGGTCATTCGACGATCACCGTACGTCGTCGAGTCCCCGGATTGGGTATAAAATAGTGCGTATAGATCCCATCTCCGTCGATGTCGTGGCTTCGACCCTCTGTACGGAGGGTCCTCCCGTTCACACCGTTCGCGTGTTCGTTACCAATCCACGCGTCGACGAGTGCCGTCTCCGTCGGAACCTCGATGGCTAGAGGCTCAGAGAGGACGATATCGTCTGGGGCGACGGTATTCGATATGTCGCTGTCTTCATCGCCGTCCGTCCTGTCGGCGATTCCCCGTCTATCGGCACGCTCGTTGGCACGGATACCGGGAACTGTCGCGACGGATTTTCCATCGTTCTCCGAACGGACGCAACGAGCCCCGAGGGCCGCGTCCGTCCGGTATCCGTCGGTGGGTTTTCGCCAGTTGGCACCGGACACTGCCATCAAGGTGGACCTTTGACTCGATGATATTAAATACACCTCATTCCTCGCGGATCAACTACGACGGGGGCGGAATTTCCGATTTCCCCGTGATTCGTTCCCCGTATGTCGCTTTTGGGGATCCCCCGCGCACGTTCGAACGCATCGCCGTGTCCTCGGATCCGCGCGCTTAAACCAGCAGCCCACCGATCCAACGAACATGAGCGACGACGAGAGAGACGACCACCGACCCCCCGAGCGAGAAACGTTCGATCACGATCCGGTCGGACACGCGACGGTCTCCCCCGGAATGACTGTCGCGGAACTGGCGTCGGAATACGGAAGAGCCGGAATCGGTGCCGCTAACCTCGCGGAGGCGATTGAGGTGACGGGGGAGATCTTCGGGAGCGAGGAGACGACCGTCTTCTTCGGACTCGCCGGCGCGATGGTACCCGCCGGGATGCGAGCCATCGTTTCCGATCTCGTTCGTGAGGGTCACATCGACGCGCTCGTCACGACGGGGGCGAATCTCACCCACGACTCGATCGAAGCGATCGGCGGCAAACACCACCACGGAACTGACGAACACGACGATTTCGAGGGCCGCGAATTCGACGAACGGCTCCGCGACGAGGGGGTCGATCGGATCTACAACGTCTACCTTCCACAGGAGCACTTTACGCGCTTCGAACAGCACCTCCGCGAGGAGGTGTTCGACGCCATCGGCGAGGAAATCGTCTCGATCGAAGAATTCACCCGAGAACTCGGCCGTGCAAACGCCGAGGTGAACGACCGCGATGACGTCGACGAGGATCCCGGCATCACCGCAACGGCCTACGAGTGTGGCGTTCCGATCCACACGCCCGCGATTCAAGATTCCGTGCTCGGGCTACAGGCGTGGCTCAGATCGCAGGTTTCGGGATTTTCTCTGGACGCGCTTTCGGACATGTCGCCGCTGAACGATCTCGCCTACGGGGCCGACTCCACGGCGGCGTTCGTCGTCGGCGGGGGCGTCCCGAAGAATTACGTCCTCCAGACGATGCTCGTGACGCCCGGCGCGTACGATTACGCGGTCCAGTTGACGATGGACCCACCCCAAACCGGCGGTCTCTCGGGAGCGACGCTCGACGAGGCCCGTTCGTGGGGTAAACTGAAAAGGGAGGCAAAGAACGTCTCCGTCTACGCCGACGCGACGATCACGCTTCCGCTCGTCGTCGCCGGGGCACTCGACCGAGCCGAAGCATGAACCGCCTCGGGGTCAAGCCCCGAAGCACTCGGCCTGCTCCGCCTGTAGATCCCGTCGTCGAGGTCTCGCTCAGTACCGCCGGTAAGCGGCGCTTCCGACGTCGATTCGAACGAGCGTGTTGTCGGCCCACGCCTCGTTTTCGACGCCGTAGCGACGGTTGATCTTCTCGACCACCGTTTCGATTTCGGTCGCGTCGTCGATCGCCGTCGCGGTGCCGAGCACCGTCACCGTCCACTTCGGAATCCCGCCGTCATCCTTATGAACCGACAGCGCAACCCGGGGATTCGCGCGAACGTTGTCGAGTTTTTTCCCCGTCGTGGTCACTTCGATCGTCCCCTCACTGTAGCGGTACCAAACCGGTGCGACGTGCGGGCGGTCGCGGTTCGCGGTCGCCAGAAACGCCGCGAGGGGTTCGCTCCGTAGGAGTTCCTCCGTAGTCTCCTCGATTGCCATATCCAAACGATCGGGACCGAGATACAAAAGGGGATACGGCGGTCGCTCCGATTCGGGATCGAACGAACGCCGGTCGTTCGGTCGAATTTGTTGCACTAATTCAATGATCCCGCTTTGGACTTTCACACGACCGCATCCCGATCATCCGGAAACCGTATTCGTGCTTCCGCATTCGGGACATTGTGTCAACGTTCCGAGCGGCGGATGATGAACCGTCGACCACGCGTCGGCCTTCGGCGGTGCTTCGTATCCACATCTCTGACAGCGGTGACTGGACTCGGAAGGCATGTCAATTACTACCCCGGGAGAATTCTTAAATGTACCTTCGATCGAATACCGAACGTCCGTTCCGTCCCGTCTTCAAGGACGGCGTGGGTCGGTCCCACGAGTAACCGTTGGAGTATCGACCATCGATACGGGCGGTCCAGAGTACAGGTTACGGGAAACGAGAATCTCGCCACGAGAACACGTCGGGAGCGCTCTGGACGCCGACCGACGACTGCCGTCACTTTTATCTCTCGCGTACGAATCGGACGATGGCCGATGACGAGTCCTTGGGCCGAGCCGGTGTAGGCAGCCGGCGATGAGGACCCCTATGAGTACCGAGGCCATCGATTTTT
>CAZLHT010000193.1:1425-3846 GCA_964559185.1 uncultured Natronomonas sp. | reverse complement strand
TTGGCAATCCGCTCGTGCGTTTAATAACCAAGTCGCGTGAAGTTACTCGATTTGCTCAAACGATGAAATCGCCGACGTACTCAATATCGATCTCCGTCGAATCGATGGAAGAACGACGTCCGATCTCTCGAGAGACGGCTTTTCTATCTCGCCGTCGGCGTTCAAAACCGAATTCATCCGGACCGTGATCGTCTCTAACAACGTGATCAGCGGTGAGAAGAGAAATTCGACGGTCCCGATGGTCGGCGCGACGGTCAATGACCACGATTCGGCGTTTCCGAGTCCAAACGCTTTCGGGACTATTTCGCCGAATACGAGAATGAGGAGGCTTGCAACAATGGTCGTGACGACGACCGCAAGCCCGTCTGGAGCCATGCTGGCTACGATCACCGTCACGATGCTAGAGGTGGCGATGTTGACGACGTTGTTTCCGACCAGTACGGTCACGAGCAATCGGGGGGATTCGTCCGAAGTTCCTGGAGGGAAACGGCATCGGGATTACCGGACTTTGCCCGTTCTTCGATTCACTCCGGCGACAGCGAGAAGATGGCGATCTCCGTACTCGAGAAGAACGCGCTATACGCGAGCAACAGGACGACCGCGCCGACGCCGATCGTCGCGAGGGTGAGACTGACCATACCCTCGGTTCCGGGAGCACCGTGAAGAATCCCAGCGATATACCGAGCGAATAGAAACCCGAGGCGAAGGGAACGTAGACGTATTGGATGCGCTATGAGTCGATCGACGGCCGCTCACCACATTTGGTCGGTCCACCCGGAGGGATTAAGGGCGCTCAATGAGAGGATCACGACCGAAACGCTCGAGGAGTAACCGTTCGCACCGATATCACTTTCACCGTGGTCCCGACGGGGTTTTACGTTCCGGGGGATTTAGCTCCCGATAGATGACCTCGTTTCAGTCGCAACTCGGTGGGGAGGGCGGTGACTCCATCGCCGAGGAACTAGCGGAGAGTCAGCGTTCCATCTCCATCGCCGAGTTTTTCGAGAAGAACAAACAGATGCTCGGTTTCGATAGCGACGCGAAAGCGCTCGTAACCGCCGTAAAAGAGGCCGTGGACAACGCCCTGGACGCGACCGAGGAAGCCAGTATCCTTCCCGATATCTACGTCGAAATTCAGGAAGCCGGCGGTTACTACCGCCTCGTGATCGAGGATAACGGCCCCGGGATCACGAAAGAGCAGATTCCCAAGATCTTCGGGAAGCTGCTGTACGGGTCAAGGTTTCACACAAGAGCGCAAACGCGGGGGCAGCAAGGAATCGGGATATCTGCCGCGGTATTGTACTCGCAATTGACGTCCGGAAAGCCCGCGAAGATCACCTCGAAGACCGAAAACAACGGTCTCGCACGCTACTTCGAGCTCACGATCGATACCGATACCAACGAACCGGAGATAGACATCGAATCCGAGACGACATGGGAAAGACCGCACGGTACCCGAATCGAACTCGAGATGGAAGGGAACATGCGGGCCCGAAAACAACTCCACAACTACGTCAAATACACCGCCGTCGTCAACCCCCACGCCCGGATCGAATTCGAAGAGCCGGACGAATCATTCAAGTTTGAGCGCGCGACCGACGAACTCCCGCCCGAAACCGAAGAGATCAGACCGCACCCCCACGGCGTCGAACTCGGGACACTGTTGAAGATGCTCGACGCGACCGAGTCGTACTCTCTTTCGGGCTTCCTTCAGGAGGAGTTTACCCGCGTCGGCGCGAAGACGGCCGGGAGCGTCCTCGATAATTTCCGCGACAGGCACTTCGGCCGAGAAGTCGCGTGGCGACCGCCGCGTGCGCACGCTGATGGCGATATCGAATCCGCCGTCGTCGATGCCGTCGTGAACAAAAGCGCCGAGGCGACGGCTGCTATCGCCGAACGGTTGACCCGATCGATCGAAAGCCGCGAACGGATCGCCCACGCCGAACTCGCCGAACTCGTCGACGAGTCAGCCGAAGAGATCGAAACGACGTTCGACGAGACGTTCGGTTCGACGGTCCGAGAAAACGCCGTCGAGGCCGCCTGGTCGGAGATCGTTCGGGAACGAGCGAGCGATTGTTACGAGCTCGTCAACGAGGCGACGACGAGTCGAAAAGACGACGGCGCGATCGATGGACTCGCGAGTCGGCTGGCGGACAAATTCGACGAAGGGGAAGATGCTCGAAACCGACACACTCGCGAGGACCTTCGCGATTTCGTCGACCGCTCCGCCGATGCGACCGAAGAGTTCGACGACGTGACGTTCGGAAAGACGGCGCGCGAAAACGTCGTCGAAGCGGTCTGGAAGCGATCCACAACGGTTCCGGACGACCCGCCCAAGGTCAAGCGGACGGCAGAAGAGAGGGACGTTGCCGCCCGACTGCTCGAAGCGATGCGGGAGACCGACATCCTCGCCCCGCCGAC
>CAZLHT010000193.1:0-1325 GCA_964559185.1 uncultured Natronomonas sp. | reverse complement strand
ACCATCGACGTGCTGAAAGACGTCAACTGGCGCAATTACGGCCTCGATCAGCCGGGAGGCAGCGGAATGCCCAACGGTCCGGCCGTCCTCATGGTCCACATCGCCTCGACGAGCGTTCCGTTTACCAGCGAGTCCAAAGACGCGGTCGCGAACATTCCCGAGATCGAAGACGAGCTTAGACTCGCGCTCCAAGAGGCCGGACGGACGCTTCACTCGCACCTGAAAAAACAGCGGTCGCTACAAAAGCGACAGCGGAAACAGAACGTCATCGCGGAGATCCTTCCGGAGATGGCCGAAAAGCTTTCTGAGGTGACCGGACGCGAATCGCTCGACGTCGGTGACTCGTTGGCTCGAATCATGAACAACGTACTCGTCGAGCGAACGACCGAGGGATCGACGGTCCAGCTATCGGTTCACAACTTCGGCGGGACGAACGTCTCGCCGGAGGTGACCGAAATCGTGACGACCGATCCTGGAGAGCCCACCGATGCAACCGTCGTCGAAATGGACGGCGAGTGGTTCATCAAGTGGTCGCCGACGGTCGAAAGTGGAGAAACGGCGACGCTTGAATACGAAACCGACGACGACGCCGAGTTCGACGTCTCGGTTGGCGGCGTCGAAGCCGAAAAACTCACGGTAAACGCATAACATGAGTACCGAATCAGATACCGACCTGAAAGACGAACTCGCACGCGATCGACTTATCGACCTCGCGAGCGAGTTCTACGACCAGTTCGCCGAGGGGAACGTCCCGACGATGGAGATCCCGACTCGGACGAAGAGCAACATCGTCTTCGACGAGGACAAAGACGTGTGGGTCTACGGGGACCGAACGTCGACCAGATCGGCCAACAGCGTCCGCGGCGCGCAGAAACTCCTGAAGGCGATCTACACGATCGACTTCCTCGCCGAACAGCTAGAACAGGATCGTTCGTCGACGCTGCGTGAGTTGTACTATCTCTCCGAATCGTGGGATCAAGAACGCGCGAAGTTCTCGGATCAGGACGAATCGAACCAACTCGTCGAGGATCTCGAGATAGTCAGCGCGGTGACCCGCGAGGACTTCCACATGCGTCCCGAGGAATCCGGCGCGACGATCATGGGCCCGCTGTATCTTCGAGAACAAACTCGTCGCGGCGAGCGCGAGATTCACTGTCAGGAGGACGTCGGCGAAGGCGGCTATCAGATTCCGAATAACCCCGATACGATCGAATTTCTCGACCACGACGCTGATTTCGTCCTTTGCGTCGAAACCGGCGGAATGCGAGACCGACTCGTCGAGAACGGCTTCGACGAGGAGTACAACGTCATCGTCGTTCACCTGA
>CAZLHT010000192.1:0-3848 GCA_964559185.1 uncultured Natronomonas sp. | reverse complement strand
ATTCCTCGGCCATCTCGATCTCGTGGTTCGAGCCGCCATACAGCGTGAATCCGACCGACGAAGCCCCGATCTCGGCGGCGTATTCCACCGAGCAGTTGACCGCCGAATCCGGTTCGCCCATCCAGAGATTCGACGTGCCGTTGAGCTTTGCGAGCAGCTCGACGTCGCCCTCGTAACTCGGATAGTACGCCTCGGCGATCCCCTTCTGGACCGCGACGGAGGTGACCGCGGGGTGGGTCGCCGCCTCGAACGTGCGCTCGGGGTCGGCGCTCTCGGGTACGGCCTCGAAATCGACCGGTCCGTGCTCGAGCCCGTGGTCGTACGCCAAGATCAATACCTTCCCGTTCCGACACAGTGGGGTATCGTCGATCGGAATCATATACACGAACGTCCAACGAGGCGGACAAAGAAGATTCTGGTCCGTCGAGGGCAAATCGACCGAACGGTCGAGGCTATCGGCCTCACACGCGATGGCCGGTCGCTGAGTGGCCGACGTTGCAGGCGTGAATCCGCCTCCTCCTCCCCGTTCCCCTTCCGCTTCCCCTTGCTCACGGAGCACCGCCGTCCGCGCCAGCGGTCACCGAGTGCAGCAGAGGGGATGCAGCGTCATCAGAGCGTAAACTCGTCGCCGTCGTCGTCACGGGCGGCGGGATCCTGCTGGTCGTCGGTCATCTGCGTGAAGAGATCCTGCTCCGGTTCGTCGGTCGTTTCGGTGGTCGTGTACGCCGAAACGCCCATCGAGAGGAGTTCTTCGACGGCCTGCTCGCGGTTGAGAAACTCGCCCTGCTCGACGAGCCGGGAAATTTCGCTGTCGATTCGGTCCGGCAGAGCCACTTCGACTTCTGGCATACTCATCGGTTCGCGACTCGTTGTTGTAAGCGCTACGTTGACAGCAAGGCTTCCCGTGGCGGCTCTCCCGTCTCCGCTCTCGGCGATTCGATCGCCTCGGCCGTTGGGAACCTCGACAGCCGATCCGTCGGGGTGAGCCCCGCTTGCTGTTGGGCAGACCCACGCGCACGGACGGTTCCGCTCGGCGTCCCGCGGAGTGATCGCTTCGACCCACGGATCCGCCCGGCGCTCGTTCGACGCGGCTGGACGCCGCGCTGGCGATCTGTCCTCGGTCATCTTTCGGATACCGAACGGCATCAAACGTCGAGGATCGCTTCCAGGAGTTTCGATTGGGCCGCCGCGAGATGTTCGGAGAAGGTCGCCGTGGTGATGGCCAATTCGTCGGCCACCTCGCCGGCGTTCGCGCCCTTGGGATGTTCGAAATAGCCCATCCCGTGGGCGGTTTCGAGTACCTCGCGCTGTCTGTCGGTCAGTCGGTTGCGATCAACGAAAATCAGGGTATCCTCCTGGGGTTCGTCTTCGCTCCGGAGGAGCCGCTGCACGTCGAGTTCGGAGTAGCGTTCCTGGAGCGTCCTGATCACGCCCTGGAGGTTCTCCATGTCGACGGCGTGAAAGACGAGATACAGATATCCCTCGCGGGTGTGAAGATCGACGATCGGGCAGTCGAATTCCTCGACCGATTCGCAGGGACACCCGCGACCGCGCTCGCGCGAAAACCGATACATCGTCTTCGAGCCGTACTCGAACACCGTCGAGAGGTCGACGCTGGCGGTCGGCGTCCCGTCGCTTTCGATCATGAACTCCTCGACGACACTGTCGGACGTACTGGCGGTCGTACTTCTCGCGATCGAGTACGACGGCGACCCCGCACTGACGGCTCCTTCGACGACCGGGCACGTCCCGTCCGCGTCGACCCGGATCTCGGCGCGAATCCCTGTCCCCATCGGGCCAACATACGGCGTCGGGCCTCTAAGTCTGTTCCCCGATCTATCCAACCCGTTTTAACTGACCTGTATACTGGGGGTCGGGGTATCCGACGGTCCCGCCGGTACGGACGGGTATGGGGATGCCACCGACACTCCATCCGACGAACGCCGCGTCGATTTCGGCGGGGACTCGATCGAGAACGGATTCGCTCGACACCGGGGCCCTCCTCACGGCGCTCGATGATGCCGACCCCCGGGCGTTGCTCGAGGCGACCGCCGAAAAATCCCGGACCGCGAGCGAACGCATCGAGCGCTGTGCGATCCCCCGGTCGAGGACCTGCCGAAGGATCGAACAGCTGACCGGGGCCGGATTACCGGCCGAGTGCGTTCGGTTCGCCCCGGACGGCAAACACGCAGAGCGAGTATCGACGGACCGTCGATTTTGTCACCATCTCGGTGGCCGATCCCGGGGGAGCCGCCGTGGGGCTCTCCGCACCGCCCGCGTCACCGAGAGCGGCCGATCGATCGTGGTGTCGGACACCGGATCATATATACCTCCGTCGAGTAAACCCGCCCAACGATCGACCGTCGTCCCCGACAATGAGCACGTACATCTTCGCCTGTCCGGACTGTGAGCAAGAAATCGAGGTCAACGCCTCGATGCGGGAGGCGATCCTCTCGAGCGGCTGTCCGATATGCACCCAGCCCGTCGATACCGCGACCTTCGAGCCCGTGTAGCCGGCGTCGTCACTCGTTATTCGCTCGCTCGCTCCCAATCGCGCGAAACGACGATCGTCCGACCGCTTATCGTCGTCGGTTCGAGCCGGTAGAGTTCGATATCGAGTTCGTCTGTTCCCTCCGGCCAGATTTCGAACAGCGGTCGTTTGGCGGCCCCGTACTGTTGGACGTCGTCGACGGTCAGTTCCCCGGGATCGATCCGCGCGAGCGTTCCGATCGCGATGACGCTCCGGTAGACGTCGTCGTCCCCTCTGTAGACGACGAGTCGGGCGTCGGGATCCGACGCGAGAAACCCTCGCTTTTCGCTATCCGGCGTCGAGACCAGACGCAGATAAAACTGCCGCACCGATGGATCGTATCCGTACGAAATCGGGATAGCGTACGGCTCGTCCGTTCTGGCGAGCGAAAGCACCCCCGTCTCGTTGGAGCCGAGAAAGGCGTCGGTCTCCGCTGGAGACATCTCCGTCCTGCGATCGATTGCCATACGCGGAGAAACGGCCCTGTGTACTTAGGAGTCACCGTTTCTCGGAGCCATCCCGTGGCGCTTCTCGACATCCGCCCCTCTGCGCCACGACGACCGGTCGACGATAGCGGCGGCGTCGACGGTGCGCCACCGCGTCTTTCGATCGATCCCCCGACGTCGCGGGGGCCGAGCGTGTCCTCGTGGTCGGATATTCTCCCCTTCCGGATAGGGGAATCATCGCCACTACGAGCGCGGATACATCGGCCGCTCGGAACCGCTCGTGTCGGCCGGGAGGCACGAGCGTATTCGTGCGACGTTCGATCGGCGCTCGAACCGGGTCGGGGACGAGGACACCGAGGGTGATGACGGCTCGGGGACGACGAGGGTGACGAGGTCTCGAGGACTGTCTCGAAAACCGATCCACGTGTCTGTACCGGCCGTCAACACCTGCGAACACGGTGCGGGTTTCTGGGTCTTGCATCTCGTGGTCACCTCACGAAGGATTTCTTCGTCACCGGCCAGCGCAACTCGTGTGCCCTGCGCCCTTCCTGAGACCACGACAAACGACTCCGCGCTGTAGCGCAGGGGTGGGTGATACCTCTTCGAAGTAATCCAGCCAGCAGACTCAGACGGGTCCGTCACGTGATGCAGAATGGCCAGACAAGCGTCGGGCGGCTGATATCAATGCGTCTCAAAAATTGGCGAAAGACCGATCAAACGGTCTCCTACGCTGGTTCAGCGAGCAGTTCTTCGAGAGCGACCGTCAGCGTCCCCTCGAACTGCCACGTCGCTCGATCGAATGCGTCCTCGGTCGGGCCGTCCCACCGGGGGAACCCGCAGTGCTCGCTCACCTTGACGGTCCACTCGCCAGG
>CAZLHT010000191.1:0-3849 GCA_964559185.1 uncultured Natronomonas sp. | reverse complement strand
GCGTGGGCGACGGTTCAGGGGCTCGAATCACTGCCGATGCGGATGGAGCGTCACTGCGAGAACGCGATGGCTGTCGCGGAATTCCTCGCAGATCACCCCGAAGTCTCCTGGATTACCTATCCCGGCCTTGATGACCACGAGACGCACGCCGAGGCGACGGAGTACCTCGACGGCGGCTACGGTGGTATGATCACATTCGGCCTCGAGGACGGCTACGAGGCCGCCCGCGATACGGTCAACAACGTCGAACTCGCAAGTCTGCTCGCGAACGTCGGCGACGCCAAGACGCTCATCATCCACCCCGCCTCGACGACGCACCAACAGCTCACCGACGAGCAACAGCAGGCGAGCGGCGTCACCGACGATCTCGTACGAATCTCCGTCGGTCTCGAGGACCTCGATCGTATCATAGAGGACCTCGATTCGGCGATTGAGGCGTCGACGAACTGAACCGCGCGAACACGAGCCGAAACGGCGAAGGAGCAAGCCGAGGAGCTCAACGCCTCAATCGAGGCCGCACAGGCCGACACCAATGGTGACGGGTTCGCCGACGAACTCGAATCGGTCCTCGACGACGACCGAGCGGCTTCCCGGGGCAGCTCGACCACGGAACTGGCCGCCGCCAGCGGATTCTGAAGCCGCCGATCGGCTTCCGGAATTCGTCGGGTAGGCGACGAGTCGTCGAGTTTTAGAACTCCCGACGAAAGGGGATCAAAGGACGTGTTCGGACTCGAGTACGTCCCGTAGCTCCCCCATGGATTCGACGACGACGTCACAGTGCGGTTCGACCGCCGGTTTCGGTTCGTATCCGATCGCGAGTCCCGCGACCTCGAGCATCGGCAGATCGTTCGCGCCGTCACCGACGGCGACGGTGGCCGTCATCTCGAGGCCGATTCCGGCCGTGAGTTCCTCGAGCGCGTCGTCTTTCGTCCCCTCGATGAGCGCCCCCTCGGCTCCGCCGGTGAGTTTTCCGTTTCGGATCGGCAATCGATTCGCGACGATCGTATCAACGTCGACGCCCGCCTTTCGGAGCGCCGTCTCGACGCCCCTCTCGAAGCCGCCGGTGAGAATCGCGACGTGGTGGCCGGCCGCCGACAGTGCGGCGATCACCTCGGCGCTTCCGGGGCGTAATCGGACGCGATCAAAGGCCGCATCGACGCGATCCACGGGAAGTCCATCTAGGAGTTCGGCGCGGGCGTAGAGACTCTCCGCGTAGGAGAGCTCGTCGTTCATGGCGCGCTCGGTTATCGCGTCGATCTTTTCTGCGACCCCGGCTTGTTCGCCGAGGAGGACCGTCATCTCCGAGTCCGAAAGCGTCCCGTCGAAGTCGAACGCGATGAGCATACCCCCCCTGGGTGGCCGAGGGTCACAAAACGTCCGGTTCGATCCGTTGCGTTCTCCCCGTGCGATCGAATCGGGTCCTATCCAGATGGCATATATTTGTCTATACGATAGGGTATATAGCCAATATATATGCACGAATATGGATATATAGGCGGGTTTTCGGTCGATCGATCGAGACGATGAAGAAAACGTTATCCCTGCCCGCCGGAAGAGTGGACACATGAAGGTACTCGTCACAGATCCCATCTCGGATGCCGGACTCGACGTCATTCGGGACGCGGGACACGAAGTCCTCACGGAGTTCGAAGCGGAGGGAAGCGCGCTGTTGAACGCGGTCGCGGACGCAAACGCGCTCGTCGTCCGGTCGGGAACTGACGTAACGAAGGAAGTCCTCGAGACCGCGCCGGAACTCGTCATCGTCGGACGGGCCGGTATTGGCGTCGACAACATCGACATCGACGCGGCGACCGAGGGGGGTGTCATCGTCGCGAACGCCCCGGAAGGAAACGTCAGAGCCGCCGCCGAACATACCGTCGCGATGGCCTTCGCCGCCGCCCGTTCCATCCCCCAGGCGCACACCCGACTCAAAGCCGGCGAGTGGGCCAAGGGCGAGTACCTCGGGACCGAACTCAACGGCAAGACGTTGGGAATCGTCGGACTGGGTCGCGTCGGCCAGGAGGTCGCAAAGAAGCTCGACTCGCTCGGGATGGATCTCGTGGCGTTCGATCCCTACATCTCCGAGGAGCGTGCCGAACAGATCGGTGCCGATCTCGCAGAACTCGATTTGGTTCTCGAACGCGCCGACGTTGTGACCATCCACACGCCACTGACCGCCGAAACGGAGAACATGATCGGCGAAGCCGAACTCGCCGAACTGGAGGGCGGCTACGTCGTCAACTGTGCCCGCGGTGGTATCGTCGACGAAGCCGCCTTGGCGGACGCCGTCGAGGACGGCATCCTCGCCGGCGCGGCGCTCGACGTCTTCGCCGACGAGCCGCTTCCGGCCGACAGCCCGCTCTTGTCGGTCGAAGACGTCATCGTCACCCCCCACCTCGGCGCCTCGACCGAAGCCGCCCAGGAGAACGTCGCGGTCTCAACGGCGGAGCAGGTACTTGCGGCCTTCGCCGGCGAGCCGGTATTGAATGCGTTGAACGCCCCCTCGATGGACGAATCGGCGTTTCCACGGGTCGAGCCGTACATCGACCTCGCGGAGACGGCCGGCAAAATCGCCGTCCAACTGCTCGACAGCCGCGTCGAGCGCGTGGAAATTGCCTACGAGGGCGATATCGCCGAGGAGGACGTCGAAATCGTGACCGCATCCGCGCTGAAGGGCGTCTTCAAGCCGTTAGAGTGGCAGGTTAACGCCGTCAACGCCCCCCGAATCGCCGAGGAGCGCGGGATCGAAGTTTCGGAGACGAAACGCCGACGGGCCGAGGACTTCCAGTCGCTGGTCACCGTCACCGTGAGCGACGGCGAGACGGATATCGGCGTCTGTGGAACGCTATTCGCCGACGACGACGCCCGGATCGTCCGGATCGACGGCTACCGGGTCGACGCGATCCCCGGCGGACAGATGATGGTCGCGCGAAACACCGACGAACCCGGCGTCATCGGCCACATCGGAACCGTGATGGGCAAATACGACGTGAACATCGCCGGAATGTTTAACGCACGCGAAACCCACGGCGGCGAGGCGCTGACGGTGTACAACGTCGACCAGGAGGCACCGGATGAGGCACGAAGGGAACTCGAATCGGATCCGCGGATCATCGAGACGAAGTACATCACCCTCAACGGCTAGATCGGCGACCGCATCCCGATATACAAAGGACGGAGTTTTATCTTCCCATCGAGAAAGACACGTAATGAGCGAAGACGACGGGGAGCCGTCCGACAAACAAAAATACGAGTTCCAGAAGGTGATCGAGGAGCTCGACGACTACTCGGGCTCCGGTACGCAGCTCGTTTCGATCTACGTCCCGGAGGACAGACAGATCAGCGACGTGGTCGCCCACGTCACCCAAGAGCACAGCGAGGCGTCCAACATCAAATCCAAACAGACCCGGACCGCGGTTCAGGACGCGCTCAAGAGCATTAAAGATCGGCTAAAGTACTACGAGACGTTCCCGCCCGAGAGGGGGATGGTGCTGTTTTCTGGCGCGGTCGATTCCGGCGGCGGGCAGACGAAGATGGTGACCGAGGTGCTCGAATCGCCGCCGGATCCGGTCGAGTCGTTTCGATATCACTGCGATTCGCACTTTTTGACGGAGCCGCTTCAGGAAATGCTCGGCGACAAGGGGCTCTACGGCCTCGTCGTCCTCGATCGCCGGGAGGCGAACGTCGGCTGGCTGAAGGGCAAACGGGTCGAACCGGTCAAATCGGCCTCCTCGCTCGTCCCCGGCAAGCAGCGGAAGGGTGGCCAGTCCGCCCAGCGGTTCGCTCGGCTTCGCCTCGAGGCGATCGATAACTTCTATCAGGAGGTCGCCGGCATGGCGAACGAACTCT
>CAZLHT010000190.1:0-3854 GCA_964559185.1 uncultured Natronomonas sp. | reverse complement strand
CGGCGACTCCTGACGAGCAAGCGGTGTTCGAACGCTCGCCTCCGCGAACTCGGCTACGAGTTCGAGTATCCGACCTTCCGGGAGGGATATCGGGCAGCGATCGACGCCTATCGGGACGAGGCGGATCGGAACTGATCTCTCCCGCCTCGGCACACGATGCCGGAAGCCGGGGGCTTTTTCGATCGAGGGCCCGTTTCGTCGGTCGATGGAATACGTCCAAGAGGCTATCACGACGCTTCACGATTTCGGGGACATCCGGCCGAGTGTGCCGACGGACGAAGCCGCCGTCGTGGTTCCGATGACCGAACGCGAGCACGCGACCTTGGCCGCAGAACGGGTTCTCTCCGCGCTCGAATCCGTCTCACCCGAATGCGTCGTCGTCCCACTTCGGGCCCCGCCGGAGCGGGTCGGGGCGGTCGTCGAGTGGCTCGCGTCGTTCGATCTATCGCTCGAGGTGCTGTGGTGTGACGGTCCACGTCTCGCTTCGCTGCTTTCGGAAACCGGTCTCAACGGGGCTCGGGGGAAGGGGCGGGACGTGTGGCTCGCGCTGGGACTCGCGGCGAAGAGCGAGTACGTCGTCGTCCACGACGCCGACGCGAAGACGTACGACGAGAACCACGTTCGAAAGCTCCTCTTTCCACTGGCACGGGGATTGGCGTTCTCGAAGGGATACTACGCCCGAGTCGAGAACGACCGGCTCTACGGTCGGCTGTTCCGACTGTTGTATTGCCCGTTGATTGAGGCGCTATCGGAAGACGACGACGCAGCGGTGCTCGACTTCCTCGGCGCGTTTCGGTATGCCCTTGCCGGGGAGTTCGCCACGACCGGCCGGCTGGTCCGAAAACTCCGGATCCAGCGAGGGTGGGGGCTGGAGGTCGGAACCCTCGGAGAGATGTTCCGGCTGGTCGGGTCTGAAGGCGTCTCGCAGATCGATCTCGGCATCCACGAGCACGATCACCGATCCGTGTCGGGACCGAACGGACTCTCGGAGATGTCCCGGGAGGTCGCCTCGGCGCTGTTACGAGCCGTCGAGGAGAACGGTGGCGATCCGGCCTACGGGACGATCACGGACCGCTACCGAATGGCCGCCGATCGACTGGTCGACTCCTACGCGCTCGATGCGGCGTTCAACGATTTCGCGTACGATCCGGACGAGGAACGCGCTCAGATCGACGCCTACGCGGAGGCAATCGAACCCCCCGGACCGGATCGGCGGCTCCCGGCGTGGGAGCGCGCGCCCATCTCGCCCAACGCGATCGTCGACGCCGCGGTCGAGGATCTAGAAGAAGCAATGGAGTGGCGGTCGGTCGACGTCGATCCGAAACGGGCGCGGTAACGACTCCATCGCCAAAAAAACGTGGCGACGGGGGTTCCCCGTCCTTACCTGTGTTTCGGACTTAGCGTTTCGACGGTCAGCTCTTTGATTTCTTCGGATGTACCGGTCGGGATCACGATCAGCGGCTCGTCGATCACGTCGATGGCGGCGATCGAATCGAACCGTTCGTGTGCCTCTTCCGGTGTCCCGGCGATCCCCAGCGCGTCGACCATTTCGTCGGTGACCGCATCGCGCGCGTTTTCGCGGTCATCGGCCCGCCACGCCTCGGCGACCGCGTCGGCTCCGTCCGGGAATCGATCCGCGACGGCGTTCCGGTAGCCCTCGCCGCTGCCGACGTAGTAGGCCACGTGGCCGCGGATCGCATCGCGCGCTCGCGAGGAATCCTCGCTCACCGCGCTCGGGACGTACGGCGCGACGGCGATCTCTTCGGGATCTCGATCGCGTTCGCGCGCGTTCGCCGCGATCGTCTCGAACGCCTCGGGGAGATTCTCAAAGGGGATGTTGTGCGGAAGCCATCCCTGAGCGGTCCGACCGGTCGCCCGCCGCATCGCCGGGCCGAGCGACGCGGCGAAAACCGGCACGTCCGTTTCCAACGCGGGGAAGTCGGCCACCTCGAACAGTTCTCCCTCGTAGGAGACGCGATCGGAGCCCTGCAGGAACGCCCGGGCGAGTTCGGTTGTCTCGTGGAGCCGTCGGGGCGGATTGTCGAAGGTCATTCCGTGGAGATCTTCGACCGCCTTGCGCGTGCTCGTTCCGAGTCCGAGTCGGAACCGACCGTCGGTCGTGTCGTCGAGCGTTCCGGCGGCCTGTGCGAGCGTGGCGGCCGAGCGGCCGTATACGTTCACGATCGCGGTTCCGAGGTCGATTTCGTCCGTGCGCTCGCCCGCACGAGCTAGCGAGACGAACGCGTCGCGTCCCCAGAGTTCGCCGCACCAAAGGGAGTCGTACCCGAGCGATTCTGCACGTTCGGCGAATGCCGCGAGATCCGGCTCGCGGTTCGGAACAAGGATTCCTGTGGGCATACCTCTCCCAACGTCGGTCTGCACAAAAAGCGATGGGGTGGTCGGGGGCCGTGGGGGCGCTCGGTACTCTCGGCACGGCTCAGAATTCGGTGCAGACCGGAATTCCGACCGTCTCGTAGTCGTCCATCGAGGCGATCACGTCCGGTACGTCCTCAAGTGCGACGGTCTCGGAGACGATCTCGCCGGGATCGATCGTCCCACGATCCATCATCGAGAAGATCTCCTCGTACTCGTGGGGTGGCATGCCGAACGAGCCGACGAACTCCTTTTCGCCCATGACGATCGAATCCACCGGCAATGAGACTTCTCCCTCCTCCTCGCTCGTTGTCAGCCCGATCTGGAGATTCTGTCCGCCCTTGCACAGCGATTTCACTGAATTTCGGCAGGTCTCGGCGACGCCGAGGGCGTCGACGCTGATCTCGACGCCACGATTGGATGGGGTGTGCTCTTTGACCGCGGTCGGGACGCTTTCGACCTCGGTGACATCGATCGTCTCGTCCGCGCCGAGTTCCTCGGCCTTCTCGAGTTTGTCCTCGGTCAGGTCGATCGCGACGACGTTCGCGCCGAGTGCGTCGGCGACATGGACGGCGGACAGGCCGACACCACCGCAGCCGTGGACTGCGACCCAATCGCCGGGGGTGACCTCGACCCGGTGGACGAGCCCGTGGAAGGCGGTCGAGAACCGACAACCGAGCCCGGCGACGTCGACGGGATCGACGCCGTCGGGCAGCTTCACGACGTTGTGGTCGGCGTTTCTGACGGGGAACTCCTCGGCGAACGCGCCGGGCTGAAACGAGACGAATCCGAGGGGAACCACCCGCTCGCAGATGTTCGCTCGTCCTTCCTTGCAGTGGCGGCAGGTGCCGTCGCTGAGGTTGAACGGCACGCAGACGCGGTCGCCGACGGAAAGCGTCCCGACGTCTTCGCCGATCGCTGTAATCGTGCCAACGGGTTCGTGTCCGAAGACGAGCCCGGGCGTGGATGCGACGCCGATCCAGTCCCAATCGCCTTGCCAGGCGTGCCAGTCGGATCGACAGATTCCGCAGGCTTCGGTTTCAACGACGATCCCATCGGGCTCCGGCTCCGGTCGATCGATCTCTTGGACGTCCATCGGTTTGCCCGGTTCTTCGAAAACGACGGCTCGCATCGACATGATATCCGAACACTTGCCCCGCCCCGATTTAAGTTTTCATCGGTCTCTTTCCGGTCGATACCGGCGATCATCCCTCGAAATTTCGTGTCAATAAAACCTTAACACGGTTCATAACCAACTTCGACGCATGAGCGACGACGAGGGACGGAAGGATCTCCGGATGCCCGGCGGCGACGAGGTGTTCGCCGTCGTGACGAACATGCTCGGAGCGAACCGGGTGAAGGTGCGGTGTATGGACGGCATTGAACGAACCGCTCGAATCCCGGGTCGGATGCAAAAGCGAATCTGGATCCGCGAGGACGACGTCGTTTTGGTCGAGCCGTGGGACTGGCAGGACGAGAAG
>CAZLHT010000189.1:0-3866 GCA_964559185.1 uncultured Natronomonas sp. | reverse complement strand
ATTCGCCGTCGTTCGACGGGGGAGCCGACCGTTCGGCGTCACCGGCGTCGTCGGAATCGTAGTTCGAGAAATCGCCCAGATCGGACATACGAGAACTCTCTCCGCCACCGACCAAAAATCCACCTGCTGCGACGGGGTCGCGTTCTCGTCGGTTGGGGGATTATTCTGTCTCCCTCAAAGCTCAGGCGTACGCCTCGAATTCCTCGCCGAAGACCAGAAAGTATCCGGTTCCGATCACACCGATCACGGCCGCGGCCGCGAACGCAACCTCCGGACTGACGAAGTCCCAGAGGTACCCGCCAAGGGCCGCACTCGGGATCACGATGGTGTTTCGGAGGAGGTAGTAGGTCCCGGTGACGCGGCCCCCGGTACCTCGATCGGCGGGACCGACGATGAGCGCCTTGTGGGAGGGCAAACCGGCGAAACGCAGCCCGGAGAACGCGAAGACGATCATCATCACCGCCGACAGCGGGAGCACCGACCCGGCCAACGCCGGCGCGAAGATGAGCACGACCGGGAAGATGGCGTAGACGGCGAATCCGAGCGCGACGACGGGTTTGAGACCGACGCGTTCGGCGAGTTTGGCGGCGGGGGCCATAACTAGTAACGCGACGAGCATCTCGACCCCGAGGAGGTAGCCGAAGAATGCCTGCGGCGAAAGGTCGATGGCGTACGTGAACCCCGCCAGCGAGGCGGTCGTGTTCAATCCGACCTCGTAGAGCTGGGTAATCACCAGCACGAAGAAGACGTAGACCATGCCGTTGGCGAAGCGAACGAGGGTGTCGCCCACCAACAGCGGGCGAAGCGGTTCGGGCATGTCTCGCAGATCCCGCCGGATCCGTGCGATCCCCTCGAAGGAATCACCGATATCGTCACCGTCAGCCTCGTAGAGAAAGTGCTGCACCACGGTCCCGACGACACCGAATACGACTGCGACCGCGAGCACGTATCGGAAACTCACCGTGAACTGGGGATGGCGGTCGATGAGGACTGCCGCGAGGACCGGCCCGATCAGGAAGGCCGTCCGCCGAAAGGTTTCGGTGCTGGCGAACCCCGCCGCCAGCCGCGAGGGATCAGTCGCCTGCTTGACCACAGCGAACGACGCCCCCAGGCCGAACGACTTCCACGCCTGTGCGAGGAGCAGACCAACGAAGACCCAGACCCACGGTTCGATCGTCACGCCGCCGACCGTCAATGTCCCGACGGTCGGCGCGAACAGCCAGACGACAAAGCCGCTCGTCGAGATCAGTCCGAACATCGTCAGGGCGTACCGCGAGCCGATACGGTCCGAGACCGCACCGCCCGGATACGGATACACGGCCGAAATGATATTCCCGAACGTTCCGAACAGGCCGACGACGAACCCCGACGCACCCAGCGCGACGAGGTACTCGGGGAGGAATCGAGTAGTCATTTGGAAGCCAAGGCTGAACGCGAACATCGCCAGCGACAGAACCAGTACGTCCTGCTGGAGCGCGAAGAACTGCCGGAACGTATCCAGTGGGCTCGTCTCCTCCGCTTCGACCGGAACTCGCTTCTGGCACATGGATGACGCTTTCGCAGTCGATTACCCGCCGGCGGGTTCGATTCGACCGAAGAACTCCTCGACGCGGCGTCGAGGCTCGCCGCGCTGGGATCGAACGGCGTCGAGGTCCTCACTGCCCGGATGCACAAGGTCCAACTGCTCGGCCGTTCCCTCCCAGTCGTCGGGCACGAACCCGTCGATTGAGCGGCCCATCGGAACGATGTATTCGGCATCGGCGACGTCGTAAGGCGTTATTCGGCGCGGCGTTCGGTCGTCGGTGTCGATCTCCCGTTCTCGAAGCACCTCGATCACGTCGTCGGGGACGCGATCGTAGGGATCGGTACCGCCGGTGACGATCTCGAGGGTATCGTCGAGATAGGGCTGCTTTCGTTCCCGTTCGGCGAACGCGGTCGCCATTTGACTGCGACCGGCGCTCCCGACGCAAACGAACGCGACTTTGGCCATATGTGCGGTTCACCCGTGGGCGGTAAATATATTCCCGCCCACTTGCGGTGGGTATTGATTTTCCAGAGCGCGGTATGTACTCCACTAGAGGTTCCCGGTCGAACTATAACCAGCGGGAAGAACGCGATGTCACGGCGGAGGACCGCGGTGGTTGACCGGCCAGAGGCGAAGGTCGCACACATCGAGATGGAAGCGAACATCGAACGCCAACGGCTCGAATGAAAATCAACCGACCACACTATCCATGACCGAGCATCGGCTTCCAGAACAGAATTCGAAACAACTCCGGACGAAAATCGCGTCCCAAACTAGAGATATTCCCCACTGGAAGCGCTATGTGACGGTGAATCATTCGTGGTGCGCATTGGACCTCCATCTCAGTTCATCCAGCGTGAGCTGGTACCGATTTACCGGTGTATTTCTTCAGCTGATAGCATGGAAACAGCTCGTGTGTGTTTCGTGTCGTACAGCTCGATTGTCTTCCGCTCGATCCCCGCTCCTTCGTATCTCGTTTCGCTCGACGCGCGCGCCTCGGGAATCGCGTTGCTCCTCGCTCACTGTTCCCGGGCCTCTCGCGCCGTTCGGAGCCTCGCCCCCAAAGGAACAAGAATTTAAATACCGCGACGGAAGAGTTCTTCACCATGGGCAAGAAGTCGAAGGCCAAGAAAAAGCGACTCGCAAAACTGGAGCGACAGAACAGTCGCGTTCCGGCGTGGGTCATCATGAAGACCGATCGGGACACGTTGCGCAACCCCAAACGGCGAAACTGGCGACGGAGTGACACCGACGAATGAGCGCCGAATTCGACGAGCGCGTCATGACGGTCCCGCTCCGGGACGTCCTCGCGGAATCGGAGACGCGGCGAGCGGGCAAGGCCATGAGCCTCGTTCGATCGCACCTGGCGCAGCATTTCAACGTCGACGAAGACGCCGTCCGACTCGATCCGTCGATCAACGAGACGGTCTGGGAACGGGGACGCGCGAAACCGCCGCGGAAGCTCCGCGTGCGCGCCGCCCGCTTCGAGGAAGCCGGCGAGGCCGTCGTCGAAGCCGAATCCGCATAACGTGCTCCGGGCGGCACTTTCTGGATCCGCGTACGTCGGCGTCTTCGCGCGGGCGACCGACGACTGTCTGCTCGTCCGCCCCGACATCGAGGAGTCGCTATTGAGCGATTTCGAGGCGGAGTTAGCGGTACCGTCGATTCCGACGACGGTCGCCGGTTCTGGAACCGTCGGCGCACTCGCCGTCGGTAACGAGAACGGACTCCTCGTCAGCGAGCGCGTCACCGACCGAGAACGGGATCGCATCGAGGGCGAAACCCACCTCCCCATCGTCGAACTCCCCGGCCGGATCAACGCCGCCGGTAACGTCGTCCTCGCGAACGATACAGGCGCGTTCGTCCACCCCGACCTCTCCCGGGAAGCGATCGGTGCGGTCCAGGACGCACTCGATGTCCCGGTCGAGCGCGGGATGATCGCCGACGTACGAACCGTGGGCACCGCCGCCGCAGTCACCGACGATGGCGTGTTGTGCCACCCGAAAACGACCGACGAAACGCTCGATTTCTTGGAGGAACTCTTCGGCGTTTACGCCGATATCGGGACGATCAACTACGGCGGGCCGCTCGTCGGATCGGGACTGATCGCGAATTCGAACGGGTACGTCGTCGGTCGGGAGACGACCGGTCCCGAACTCGGCCGCATAGAGGACGCCCTGGGCTACATCGACTAGCGTCGTCGAACCGTACCCGTGTCCTTCGCCGATGTTTTCGCCGCCTCGTCGGTTCGCCCCGGATCCGATTTTCGTTCCCGAGACCATTGGCTTCGTTTCGCAACTACCAAATAGCCGCTTTCCGAACCCCAAGATGAGTAATTATG
>CAZLHT010000188.1:1718-3905 GCA_964559185.1 uncultured Natronomonas sp. | reverse complement strand
CGCGCCGAACGTCGACTTCTACTCGGCGTCGATGTACTACCAGATGGGCATCCCCGTCGACATCTACACGCCCATCTTCGTGATGAGCCGGGTCGGTGGGTGGATCGCGCACGTCCTTGAACAGTACGAGGACAATCGGTTGATCCGCCCGAGAGCGCGCTACGTCGGCGAGCGCGACCGGACGGTGACGCCCATCGGCGAACGATAGAGCCGCCCAACGGATAGCCAACTGGGAAGTACCTCGGGGCAAGTGGTTCAAGCCGCGGAGCGTCTCGTCACCACGGAAGAGCTCCGCTCTTCCGAACGACCCCGAAGCACTCGGCCTGCTCCACCTGCGAGAAAACAGTATGCGTCGCCCCTCTCCTCGACCGATCCGGTCCGTCTGAGTGGGGTGGCCTCGATCGGGCGCTCTTTGATCCGCTTTCACGCCTCCGTTTCCTCTCAACTGGTGCCGATCAGTCCCGACGAGAGGCCGCCACCAGGGTCGTTTTGCCGTCAAATTCCGTGGGAGACATTCTCACGACCAGCATATAAGCGCTCGCGGGGAACCGATCGCAAGACTCGTGAGATCTCGAAAGCGGAGAAAACCGACGGACGGAGTGCTCCCGAAGGATAGCTATATGTGGCCACCGGCGGTACTGTCGCGCGTGCTATCACCGCAGGAGTCCTTCGAGTTCGATTATTACGGCCGCGATATCGTCTACGGCCGGGGCTGTATCGACACGCTCGAATCGTACCTCGAAAAGAGAGACATAGCCAGCGCGCTCGTCGTGTGTGGTTCGAACGTCGGGTCGAACGAAGATTTGATGGAACCCCTCAAGGCGGGGTTGGGGAATCGGCTGGGCGACGTCTTCGACGAAACGACACCCGAGAAGTTGATCGAAACCGTCTACGACGGCATTGACGCGATGCACGCGGCCGACGCGGACGCCCTCGTCGGTGTCGGCGGCGGAAGCAGTCTCGACGTCGCCCGCCAGATCAGCGCGTTCGACGCCGACGGTCGATCGCTCGATGCGGTGCTGGAGGCGGCTCGCGACGGGACCTTCGAACCGCCCGTAACGAACGCCGAAATGCCGGTGATCGTCGTTCCGACGACGTTCGCCGGTGCGGACATCTCCTCGGGCGGATCGATGAAGCTCCTCGCTGCCGAAGAGTCGCCGACCGGCCAGACGTTCACCGGCGGCGGGGCGGTCGAGCCGATTGGCATGTTCTACGACCCGAACGTCTTCGAGACGACACCGATGGGTGCGATCGCCGGGTCGGCGATGAACGGGTTCAACAAGGGACTCGAGCGGATCTACTCGGATCAGTCGACGCCCATCACCGACGGGACGGCGATACGGGGCGTCAGGATGATGCAAGCGGGGTTGCCGGAGCTTCCGGACGATCCCGAAGGGATGGAGCGAGCGGTGATCGGTCTCATCCTCGTCCAGTTCGTCCGCCGGCTGTCGGTGATCCACGCGTTCGCACACGGCTACACGAGGCGATATCCGGTACAACAGGGCGAAATTCACGGAATACTTGCGCCCCACGTGCTGGAATACATCTTCGAGCGGGTCGACGGCCGCCGGGAGGTCGTCGCCGAGGCGCTCGGGATCGATCCCGAACCGCGTTCGGACGAAGAGATCGCCGAGGCGATCGTCGAGGCAGTCGAGGAGGTTCGCGATTCTCTGGATCTCCCGACTCGACTGCGAGAGCTCGAACCGATTCCGGACGACGACTTCCGCCCGACCGCGGAGTACGTCGTGAACGACGCGCCACTGGCACAGGGGCCCGAAGAACTGGAACCGACGGTCGACGAGATCGAGGCCGTACTTCGCGACGCCTGGTAGCGGAAAACCGGGAAACGGTCGTTTTTACGGATATTCGGGCAACAGATACTCCCGATACAACCGGAGCTGTCGGTCCAACTCGGCGGACTGTGTGGACATCGGGTGGAGAATGACCTCGTCGAAGCCGAGCCGCTCATACTCGGCGAGCGTCCCTTTCACCTCGTCGATCGTTCCCATGAGCCAGTTTTGCGTCGCGTGATCGACCGACCGACCCGCACCGACGAGATTTCCGTAGACCTTCTTTTGGGCCTTTCGAGCCGCCTCGACATCCTCGTTCGTGACGAGGTGGAGGTACTGCAGCGCCACCTTGTCCATCGAGTCGGGATCCGTTCCCTTCGAATCGAGGTACTCGGCG
>CAZLHT010000188.1:0-1708 GCA_964559185.1 uncultured Natronomonas sp. | reverse complement strand
ATCGGGCGAGCGCGGCGCCGCAATCCAGCCATCGGCGTGATCGAGTCGTCGCTTGACGGATCCGAGCACCCGCCGTCCATCATCGGTATCGACGCCGCCACCGCCGGCGAGGATCCGCGGGGGTTGGCCGAGTTTCGGTTCGAGGGAGACGTCCTCAACGGAGAAAAAGTCCCCCTCGTACGTCACCTCGTCTTCGTAAAAGAGCCGCCGCATGAGTTCGATCCCTTCGAGATAGCGGGCGGATCGCTCCTCGATCGGAATGTCGAGCGCCTCGAACTCGGCGTCGACGTACCCGGTGCCCATCCCGAGTGTGAGTTGACGGCCGGCGAGGTGTTGCAGCGAGACCGCCCGCTTTGCGGCCATCACGGGGTTTCGAAGCGGAAGCAACATGACGCTCGTCCCGACCGGGATCGTCTCGGTCTCGCCGGCGGTGACCGAAAGCGTCGTCAACGGATCGAGCAGCGACGTGGCATAGGACGGCGGCTCGAGGAAGTGTTCGATGAGCCACGCCCCGGCAAACCGGTACTCGTCCGCGAGTCGGGCGTAGCGCCGAAACCGGTCCGGCGGGATGGCGTGCGTTTCGCTGCTGAACGACGGAAGACCGACGCCGAGTTGCATACGCGAACACACCGGAATCCACCCATATATATCGATCGATTTATGTAATATTTCCAATATTAATATCGTCTATCGGCGAGGGTAGGTGAAAAGACGGGAGAACGGTGTAGAGCGATCGAAAGGGGTTCCGCTGAGTGGGACCGTCGTGTCAGTCGGCCGTTGGAACTGCCCCCTCGATCGTTCCGTCGTCGTTCCATCCTCGGATCCGGTAATACTCGTCGAGCGCCTCCTCGAAACCGTCGAGTTCGAACGGGAGTGTGTCGTCGCTCCGATCGAAGCCCCGCTGGTTGTTGAAGTGACGTTCGAGCTCGACGATGCGCCCGCCGGCCTCGAGAATCTCGTCGTAGGAGCAGCCCATCAGTTCCTCGTAGCGCTCGTCGGTCATGTGCGCTTTGGCGAACTTACACATGACGGCGCTGTCTTTGACCGCTTTCAGGTTCTCGAGTTCGACGATCAGCTCGGGCTTGCCATCGAGCGTTTTCGGATCCACCTGACCGTCGTATTCGAGATTGTGAATCTTCGAGTACATGTGGTCCGCCCCCCGGTTCGAGGTCGCATAGCCGAGCCCCCGCCCGTAGAGGACGCGCCCGTCGTGGCCCGGGAACTCGAGCCCCTTGGACGTCCAGTTTTCGACCCCCATCTCGTCTGCGAAGCGGTCGACGCCCTCCGCGAGCGTGTCCCCGAGCCCCTCGCGGTAGGCGATCTTTTCGACGAGTTCGTGGATGAGCTCCGTGTCCCCGAAGCGGTCTTCGGCGGCCAGGTACGCGCCGACCGAGACGCCCGCACTGACCGTATCGAGACCGAGTTCGTCACACAGTTCGTTCGATTTCATCACCGACAGGAGGTCGTCCTCCATGAGGTTGCTGCCGAAGGAGAACACCGTTTCGTACTCGGGGCCCTCCGTCTCGAATCCGGTCTCCTCGTCCTTCGTCGGGAGTTTACACGCGAAGGCGCAGGCCGAACACGTTCCCTTCTTGTACTTTTTCGATTCCACCGCCGCGCCGTTGATCCCCTCGACGCCCTCGAAGGACATCTGTTCGAAGTACTTCGTGGGCAGCGAGAACAGCTCGTTTTTCGTGTCGACACCGCT
>CAZLHT010000187.1:0-3908 GCA_964559185.1 uncultured Natronomonas sp. | reverse complement strand
TCGCCCAA
This sequence comes from uncultured Natronomonas sp., assembly GCA_964559185.1. Lineage (GTDB taxonomy): Archaea > Halobacteriota > Halobacteria > Halobacteriales > Haloarculaceae > Natronomonas. The sequence goes on along the minus strand of CAZLHT010000187.1, from coordinate 3,900 downwards.
CTGCTCAGCCTCATGGACGGGCTCGATGAGCGCGGTGACGTCATCGTTATCGGCGCGACGAACCGCGTGGACGCGCTGGATCCGGCACTGCGTCGGGGCGGCCGGTTCGACCGTGAGATCGAAATCGGCGTCCCCGACAAGGAGGGCCGAAAGGAGATTCTACAGGTCCATACGCGGGGGATGCCGTTGGTCGACGGTGTCGACCTCGATCAGTACGCCGAAAACACCCACGGCTTTGTCGGCGCGGACATCGAGAGCTTGACCAAGGAGGCCGCGATGAACGCACTGCGACGAATCCGTCCCGAACTCGACCTCGAACAGGAGGAAATCGACGCGGAGATCCTCGAATCGATGTCGGTCACCGAGGCAGATTTCAAAGAGGCGTTAAAGGGGATCACCCCGAGTGCGATGCGGGAGGTCTTCGTCGAGGTACCCGACACCAGCTGGGAGTCCGTCGGTGGGCTCGAAGACACCAAAGACCGCCTCAGAGAGACGATCCAATGGCCGCTCGACTACCCCGAGGTGTTCGAAGCGATGGACATGGAGGCCGCAAAGGGCGTCCTGCTGTATGGGCCGCCCGGCACCGGCAAGACGCTCATGGCGAAGGCCGTTGCAAACGAGGCCAACTCGAACTTCATCTCGATCAAGGGTCCCGAACTCCTGAACAAGTACGTCGGCGAATCCGAAAAGGGCGTCCGAGAAGTCTTCGAGAAGGCGCGAGCGAACGCGCCCACCGTGGTCTTCTTCGACGAAATCGACTCGATCGCCGGCGAGCGGGGTGCCCGGATGGGCGACAGTGGAGTCGGCGAGCGAGTCGTCTCTCAACTGTTGACCGAACTCGACGGGCTCGAGGCGCTCGAGGATGTCGTGGTCATCGCAACCACGAACCGGCCCGACCTCATCGACACGGCACTGTTGCGTCCCGGCCGGCTGGACAGACACGTCCACGTTCCCGTTCCCGATCGCGACGCCCGCCGGGCTATCTTCGAGGTCCACACCCGCAACAAGCCGCTCGCCGACGACGTCGAAATCGACGAACTCGCCAACGAGACTGACGGCTACGTCGGAGCCGACATCGAAGCCGTCTGCCGTGAGGCGTCGATGGCGGCGACCCGGGAGTTCATCCACAGCGTCTCCGCTGAAGAGGCTGCAAAAAGCGTCGGGAACGTCCGCGTGACCCGCGAACACTTCGAAGAGGCACTCGAGGAGGTCGCCCCGAGCGTCGATGAGAGAACTCGCGAACGCTACGAAACCATCGAGGAGGAATTCAGTCCCAACGCGGAACCCGACGAACCCGAGATCAGCCGGACCTTCCAGTAACGGTAGGATACTATTCAGTAATCCTCGTTATTTTCCGTTATAGTTTGGATATCGATCCATCCAGTAGACATATATTCGCCGAGAGCACACACTTCAGTAATGAACACCAAATCGTCCTCTATGCACCAGGGAGCTGGCCGGAAGGGCGTTCTATTCTGTCCGACCTGTGAACGGTCTGCGCCGATCGACGACGGATGGCCGCTCGACGGTCGAGTCGACCGGATGGACGTGACGTGCCCCAATTGTGAAGCGGTGGTGCTCAGTCAACCCCGGTTCGATTCGAGTAACTCGAAACGCTTGATAGCAGCCTAATTACCTCGACGGCCGACGATCCATCGCTCGATCGTCCGGGATAATCGACCACCGAATACGAGCGATCGATCAAGCGGCTACTCGAACGTCCTGACACCTGATTCGGTTACCACGCTGTCGAGTAGGTGGGTGGGCGTGGCGTCGTAGGCCGGGTTCTCGATCGAGAACCCCTCCGCCGGTTCCCGCATCACTTCGGCGGACGAGCGGTACTCGTTTTCGAAGACAAAGCCGTCGTCGACGATTTTCTCGCTCGCGCCCACAGCTGAAACCGGCACCGCCTGTTCCGCCGCGGTCGCGGCGATCGAAAAGGTCCCAACCCGGTTATACAGTTCGTTTTCGACGATCGAGGACATCCCCAAGAGCGCCCTATCGCAGTCGTCGAGGAAGTGGCCGGCCGCGCTGTCGACAATGAGCGTCGCATCTACGCGATCGATTTCAGCGAGTTGACGCGCGGTTTTTCGGCCGAGAAACCGGGGTCGCGCCTCGGTCACGTAGACGTCGATGTGGTGTCCCTCGCGCGCGGCGAGTTCGATCGCCTCCACGACAGTCGAGGAGTAATCATGCGTCAGGACGGTCGCGCCGTCCGGAAGGTACTCGACCGCGTTCGTCGCAGCCCCGTGTTTCGCGCCTTCGACCGCCTCAACGACATCGTCGATCGCGGCCGCAGTCTCGGCTTTTGCCTCCTCAACCGTGTCGAACTCGCCGTCCTCAAGTCGGGACACGATCGTGCGCTGGGTGTTATATAACGAGGCATGCGACGGTTGAGCACGCTGGAGCGCACTGCTGTTTCGTCCGAGTGAGCGGACGTACCCCTCGACGGTCGCGAAGTCTCGATCGAACAGTTCCCGAAGCGCGTTCGCCGCCTTGACGGCGACGATGGACGACGAGTGCGTCTGCATTTCGCGGATCTCCTCGGCGGTTTCGTCGATCATGCCAAATACGTCGTCGGGCGTCGTGATATGCCTTCGGTAGGGAGTACTCCGACCTCCGATACTGGATACCGATACCCCGACCACGAGCGCGGCGTTTAATCCGCTCGATCCATTAGGGAAAATCGATGAGTGAATCCCGCCCGTCGGCCGGAATGGACGCCTTCACCGTCCTCCACAGCCACGTCCGGTCGGCACTGTCCGAGCGGGGATTTACCACGCCCACGGAGCCACAGCGGAAAGCCCTTCCGAAGCTTTCGGATGGCGAACACGGCCTCGTCGTCGCGCCGACGGGATCGGGGAAAACGGAGACAGCGATGCTGCCGGTCCTTTCCGCGATCGCGGGTCGCGATCCGACCCACGGCGTTCAGGCGCTCTATATCACGCCGCTACGGGCGCTGAACCGTGACATGCGCCAGCGGCTCGATTGGTGGGGAGAGACGCTTGGGATCGACGTGGCGGTCCGTCACGGCGACACGACCGACTACGAGCGACAGAAGCAGGCGGACGATCCACCGGACGTCCTCGTGACGACGCCAGAGACCCTGCAGGCGATGTTCACCGGAACAAAGCTCCGACGGGCACTCGAGGACGTCGAACACGTGGTCGTCGATGAGGTACACGAACTCGCCGCCTCGAAACGGGGCGCACAGCTCACGATTGGTCTCGAACATCTCCGGGAGCACGCGGGATCGTTCCAGCGAATCGGGCTCTCGGCGACAGTGGGTGATCCCGAAGAAGTGGGGCGATTTTTGACCGGCGATCGGGGCTGTGAACTGATCGAAATTCGGGCTGGTTCGAAGATCGACGTCCGGGTTCGGACGCCGAAGATCACGGCCAACGACGAAACGGCCGCCGGCGAACTGCTGACCGACACCGAAATCGCGAGCCACGTTCGGGTCATCGACGAAATCGTCGCCAAGAACGACTCGACGCTCGTCTTCGTCAACACCCGCCAGACGGCCGAGGGACTCGGATCGCGCTTGAAATCCTACGGGACAGATATCGGGATCCACCACGGCTCGCTGTCGAAATCCGCCAGAGTTGAGGTCGAAGATCGGTTCAAGACCGGCGAGATCGACGCCCTCATGTGCACCTCCTCAATGGAGCTCGGAATCGACGTCGGTCGGATTGATCACGTGGTTCAGTACGCCAGCCCTCGCGAAGTCAGACGGCTACTCCAGCGAGTCGGGCGGGCCGGTCACCGTCGCGATGAGATCTCCTCGGGGACGATCATCGCGACCAATCCCGACGACACCTTCGAGGCGTTCGCCATCGTCGATCGGGCCGAACGCGGTGCGGTCGAGGCCGCCGGAATCCACCACGCCAGTCTCGACAC
>CAZLHT010000186.1:0-3960 GCA_964559185.1 uncultured Natronomonas sp. | reverse complement strand
CGGCGGCCCGGCCGTTTAGCGAACTCGCCGGTGACGCCGGCATTCGGACCCGCAAACTCCGCCACACGCTTTCGGATATCGACGGCACGCTCGCGGTGTTCGCCCACGACAACCCCGATCCCGACGCGATCGCCGCCGCGATCGGGGTCCGGGAGATTGCGGCCGCCTTCGACGTCGACGCGGTCGCGTGTTACTACGGCGAGATCAACCACCAGGAGAACCGCGCGCTCGTCAACCTCTTCGAGTACGACCTCCAAAACCTCCCCGCCGCCGAGGATCTTTCGGCGTTCGACGCGTTCGCCCTCGTCGATCACTCCCAACCGGGCGTCAACGACAGCCTCCCCGAAAAGACGCCGATCGACATCGTGATCGATCATCACCCGCCGCGGGGGCCGGTCGACGCTCGCTTCGTCGATCTCCGGAGCGAGGTCGGCGCGACCTGTACGCTCGTCGCAAACTACCTCTGGGGGTTCGAAATCGATCCCGATGAAGCGCTCGCGAGCGGTCTTCTCTACGGTATTCGAACCGATACCCAGAAGTTCAGTCGTGGGGTCTCGACCGCCGACTTCGAAGCTGCAGCACGACTCGTCGACTCGGTGGATCCCGAGCGGCTTCGACGCGTCGAATCGCCAACCGTGACCGCCAAAACGCTCGATATCTTCGGCCGGGCTATCGCCAACCGGTCGGTTCAAGCCAACGTGTTGACGACCTGCGTCGGAGGGATCTCCGACCGCGATACGCTCGCTCAGGCGGCCGATCGGTTGCTTCTAATGGAGCGGATAACCACGACCCTCGTGTTCGGATTCGACGACGATACGGTCTTCGTGTCGGCTCGAACTCGCGGTACCCACACCGATCTCGGTGAGGTCCTCCGGGACGCGTTCGGACAGATCGGCAGCGCCGGCGGTCACGCCACCATGGCGGGGGCGCAGATCCCGGTCGGCATTCTCACCGAGGGAACGGCGGACGACGAACGGGAAGACGTCATCGACGAGGTCGTCAGCGAGCGGTTTCTCGAGGCGCTCGGTATCACCCCCGACTACGCCGCCGCGTTCGTCTATTCCGATATCATCGGCGCTCGAAAGGACTCGTAGGGAGACATTTTTGGCGCGTGAGAACCTCCGTTGACCAATGGACGACGGTTGGGACCCACACGAGGACAAACCGAGGGTCAAAGACTACATGACGCGCGACGTCGAGACCGTCTCGCCGGACGACACGGTCGAAACGGTCTCTCAACGGATCGCGGACAGCAACGGACACAGCGGCTATCCCGTGTGTGACGGCCGTCACGTCAGCGGGTTTATCAGCGCTCGCGATCTGCTGCTCGCCGACGATCGGGATCCAATCTTCAAGATCATGACCGACGACATCATCGTCGCCCATCCGGAGATGCGGATCACCGACGCCGCGCGGGTTATCCTTCGATCGGGGATCCAACAGCTTCCCGTCGTCGACGACGCGGGCAACCTCGTCGGTATCATCTCGAACGCGGACGTCATTCGCTCGCAGATCGAGCGGGCGACCCCGGAGAAGGTCGGCAAACTCAAACGAACGCTCGAGAGCATCCACGGCGCCGAGGCCGAAGAGGAGCGGCGAACGATCGAACTCTCGGCGCTAAAGCCGACGCAGACGAAAGTCTACACCGACGAACTGGAGGGCCGAACCTACGAACTCGAAAACGGACTCGCTGAGCCGCTCGTCGTCATCGACAACGCGGGAACGTTGCTCCTCGCCGACGGCCATCACCGGGTGAAAGCGGCCGATCGGCTCGGCATCGAAGAGATGGACGCCTACGTGATCCGCCTCGACACACGGGTCGAACTTGGTATGGCCGAGACCGCACGTAAGAGCGACCTCGAGTCGATCGACGACATCGAGGAGGTCGACTACGCACACCATCCCCTCGTCGAGACCACCGAACGGTTGCAGGGGTCCGATTGATCAGCCTTTCCGACCGATTTGGAGCGCTGAACGTCGACGGTGGGTGCCCGGGAAGCGGGGAGTCTAAGTATTCGGCGACGAAGGATACAACAGATGCGTCCGACAAGGCCAGTTTCTCTGCTCGCGGTAGCCGTCATCGGCGTCTACGTTTTGGTGATCGTCGGTGCCACGGCGGCGCTCGCAGATGCCGCCGCCGCCTGCCGGGGATGGCCGCGCTGCGGCGGTGACCTTTCGAATCCGTCGGTTCTCGTCGCCCTTTTCCATCGCGCCGCGGCGGTCGTCGTCGGACTCCTCGTAATCGCCGCGGCGGCGGTCGGGTGGTCGAACGGGACCCGTCAGGTCAAAGCGGCGCTCGCCACCGCGCTCGTGCTATATCCCATTCAGGCCGCCACCGGCGCATTCATCGCGACCGGAACGGCGCTCGAACGCTTTCACCTCCTTACCGCGATGGTCATCTTTGGGGCGCTTACCCTCGCGTTGGCGTGGCAACTGGAGGTCGAAACCGGCTCCGACGATGTCCCCGAGGCCCCGCCGGAGCGACCGTCGGGGTCCTCCCCGACAGCCGAAAGCGACCGCCCGCCATCTATGGACGTCTCGGCGCGTCCCGTTATGGATCGACTCGAGATGACCGCGGGGGCGTACGTTCGGCTGATGAAACCCCGGTTGATGTGGTTGCTCTGTCTCGTCGCCGGTGCCGGGATGGTACTGGCCGGAACGCCGGATCTCCGAACCGTCCTCTTAACGCTCGGCGGCGGGGTGTTGGCGATCGGTGCCTCGGGAACCTTCAATCACGTCCTCGAGCGGGACGTCGACAGGCGAATGGAGCGAACCGCCGATCGACCGCTCGCATCCCACGAGGTCCCCGTCCGCAATGCACTCGCGTTCGGCGGCCTGTTGACCGTTGCCTCCCTGTGGGCGTTTCTCTCGGTCAACCTCCTGACCGCCGCGCTCGGACTCGCGGCGATCGTCTTTTACAGCGTCGTATACACGCTGATCCTGAAACCGCACACCGTCCAGAACACCGTGATCGGTGGGGCGGCGGGCGCGCTGCCGGCGATGATCGGCTACGCGGCGGTCACAGAGCGGATTGGTGCCGTGGGTCTGATTCTGGCCGGCGTCATCTTCCTGTGGACGCCGGCGCACTTTTACAACCTCGCGTTGGCGTATCGGGACGATTACGAGCGTGGCGGCTTCCCGATGATGCCCGTCGTCCGCGGTCGAACCGAGACCAGAAAACATATTGTCCTGTACCTCGGCGCAACGCTTCTCGGGGCGGGCACCCTTGCGGCCGTCTCGACGCTCGGCTGGCTCTACGGCGTGACGACCGTTCTTTCGGGGGCGCTCTTCCTGTGGATGGTCGTCCGACTTCACTACGAGCGATCGGAGCGAGCGGCGTTCCGGGCGTTTCACGCCTCGAACGCGTATCTCGGCCTCCTCCTCGTCGCGATCGTCGTCGACGGCCTCGCACTGTAGGGTACTTCATCGTTCGATTACTCTCGGATTTGATAGAGTGATCGGATACGGCCCAGTAGTACGACCCATGCTTGAACCGTGGCCGAAGCCCTCTACAGGTCCCACAGGAAACGTAGTTGACCGAACATCTTTTCTCGGAACGAACCGCCGATTAGATCGGACTGTGAAGCAGCTGAATCACGACCAAAAAAAGGAATGCGAACCCGAGGCCGCCGATCCCCGCGCCGATGGCGTGCGCGGTCCCGAGATCGTTCCGACGGACCAGTCGATACGGTGCGGCGAAAAACACGATCGAGAGTACGAGCAAGACGGCGGCGAGCGTGACTCCCGTCAGCGCTTCGAGTGCTTCCAGAGCCCCATAGAGTTGTAACAATGCTGGTGGCATGTGTGCTGTTGTGGTGAGGTACACACCGCCGTACAAATAACCTTCGTCATTACACCGCGCCGTCGTGGGGGCACACAACAAAAGCTAAGTGGATTTAACCGTCATGAGAACTCACGCTACGATATACTATGATAGATCCCTTCCCGTTGTCGCATCAG
>CAZLHT010000185.1:0-4000 GCA_964559185.1 uncultured Natronomonas sp. | reverse complement strand
TCCGGCGAGTGCGGTGACACCGATCACACCCACGAACGGCTCGTAGGCCCTGAAGACACCACTCCGAGAGAGAGACCCCGACGATGAGGACGGCGAGCGTGATGGCGAACATCACGAAGTAGATGAACGGGCTGATGATGAGCGCCACCGACGGATACGGGATCAACGTACCGGCGTCGGCCCGCAGAAAGGCGACGTTCACGTCCTCGACGACCCGCAGTGCGCCGCCGAGGAGCATGAACGGAAACAGCGCGAGATAAAAACGCGGCGTCATCCGAACGTCGAGCCGGCGGAGCAACAACAGAACACCGACGAGCATGAACACCAAGACGAGGGCGTAACTGACCGTTGAAATCGTCGTATAGCCCGGCGTGACGACGATTCCCTCGGCGGCCCCACAGGCCGATTGACTGAAAAGTCTGTCTGTCGCACCGCCTGATCGGACTGCACAGCTCGCACCGTGAGCGTCGGCGTCGACCGGTCCCCAGAAATATCGCCACAAGAATCCGTCGTACACCTGTCGGGGGAGCGCGATCGCCGCCGCGGCGAGGATACCGAATCCACAGAGGAACGCTCCGAGCCACGCGCGAGCGGGATCGATCCCATCGGGCAACTCCATACGGGAGTCCCCGGCCCACGGCGGTTTCATCTTTCCGGTCCACCGGGTCCACCGAAACCCAACGGACCGATGACACCGACCGAATCGCCCACCTCAATGCGGCACCGATTTATCGAATCCTCCCGTTCGATCTCGTATGCACACGCTCGCAAAGCGAATTCACAATATCACGCCGCGAGACGTCCGGCTCACGTTCGACGACGGGGAGATGATCGTCCTCGAGATGCATTCAGCGGAGTTCTTTCAGGAGGCGTTTCAAGCCGAAGGAACCGGGCCGTCCGACGATGTTCATCGACTCGTGACCGATGGGGAGGACGATCCCCTCGTCGTCGGGCGCGAAACGGACGACGGATGGATCACCGCCGGAACGGTCGTCGACGTCGAGCCGGCGGAATAAGCACGGCGATCGGTACGATGGCGGCGGCCGAACGTGTATCCGAGAAGATGGACCCAACTTATCTCGATCTGACTCGCCCGCTTCGTCCACCACATCGCGCCGTTTTGGCTCCCCATTCAGATCGCGGAGTCCCCCTATCGTTGGGCGGGCGTCGCGGGAAGGCGAGTTAGTGACGCCGCTGAATCGCGTGTTCGTCCTAGTGTCGAAAGAGCCGAACACGATCGCACCCGTTCGGCGTGGTTCGACGTACTGACCGCACGAGTAGCGATCCGAATGGGGCGTCGATTTCGAAGTTCCATAGCGGCGGCGCTATAGCCAAGCTGACGCGAGGAGCGTCGGCTCTTCGGACGGTACGGTACGGACGTCGTTGCGAGGGAAGGCCGCTCCGATGCGGTCTTCCGCACTACGGGGGTATTCCCCCGGCGATGCGCGTTTCGGTTCGCTCGCGCTAGCCGTTTCGCATCTGAGGCGCACGCTTCGATCGCGCCTCGCCATGCGAGGGGAGGGATTTGAACCCACGGACCTCTACAGGAGCGGATCTTGAGTCCGCCGCCGTTTCCGGGCTTGGCTACCCTCGCACGCAATTCGGGTAACATCCTCATCAGATTTAAGTCACCGGTTTCGTTTGGCGAATCGATCGCCAAAAAGACCCAATACGAGCCCCATTCCGCCACGTGTGCGGCAGGATTTACTCGACTTACTTGACGAGGAGTTGCTGCTTTGACTTCCGATGGAAGTTTTCGATCGTCGCCTCACGGAACCCCTTCTCGACGAGCGCGACGCGATCGAAATCGATGACTTCAGCGACCGTGTACAGAATCGATACCCCGCTGATACCGCCGCCGACGATGATCAGTTCGTATGGTTTGGGCTTAGATAGTGATCGATACCGCTACTTGATTCGAACTGTTGGTCGTATAAATTCGCTACATTTTCGGATGGAGGAGTATCCGATCGTTCCGCGTCGTTGAGGCCAGAGATTCGACGATCGGCTCGTCCGTTCGATCGGGTGTTCAGTCCGTTTTCCCGCCCTTTTCGCCGATTAGTTCGATTCGAACGGTCGAAATTCGATTACCAGAGACTTCAGTGACTTCGAACCCGTATCCCTCCGATTCGATTCGGTCGCCGATCTCGGGTGCACGGTCGAGTCGCTCCAGCACCATCCCGCCGATCGTGTCGAACTCCTCGCTCTCGAATTCAGTTCCGAGCGCGTCGTTGACCGCCGACAGCGGCACACTTCCATCGAGATCGAACGTCCCATCGTCGCATCGGCGGATAGACGGTTCACGCTCGTCCGCATCGAACTCGTCGCGGAGATCGCCGACGACCGCCTCAACGACGTCCTCGACAGTGGCGATGCCCTCGAACGTGCCCCACTCGTCGATCACGGCAGCCATCTGTTGACGTTCGTCGCGAAACTGCAACAGGAGGTCGTCGATCGTCGTCGTTTCGGGGACGACGAGGACCTCCCTGGCGAGGTCATCCGCCGTTTTGGCATCATCGTCGTCGGTATCGATCGCCCCCAATACGTCTTTGATGTCGATGAACCCGACCACTTGATCTCTATTATCGGACTCGACGACCGGATAGCGCGTGTGTTGGGCGTCCGAGATCACGGATCGGATTTTCGACAGCGAGTCGCCCGCCACCACGCTCACGACGTCCGGACGGGGAACCATGACGTGTCTGACGATCACGTCGTCGAGATCAAAGACGCGCTCTATCATCTCGACTTCTGACGCGTCGACGTGTCCCTCCTCGCCGGATTTCGCTAGTACCCGTCGGATCTCCCGTTCTTCGAGCGTTTCGTCCGTCTCGGAAGCCGGTGGAACGCCCAGCATACGGGTGAACGCGTTCGCCGTTCCGTTGAAGACGACGAGACCGGGATAGAACACGTAATAACAGGCTTTCATCGGCGGAGCGACGAACAACGAGAGCCGTTCGGCGCGGGCGATCGCGATCGTTTTCGGTGCGAGTTCGCCGAACACGACGTGGAGGAAGGTGATGATACTGAATCCGATCGCGAAGGCGACGAAGTGAATGAGGTTCGCCGGAATCACCGAGCCCAGTGCGGGTTCGATCAGCGATGCGACCGCCGGTTCGCCAACCCATCCCAAGCCGAGCGAGGCGAGGGTGATCCCGAGTTGCGTCACCGCAAGGTAATCGTCGAGGTTTCCCATCACCTCCTGAAGCGTCTCCGCTCCGGCTCGGCCCTCCTCGGCAAGTCGGTCGACGGACGTCGATCGAACGCGAACGAACGCGAATTCCGAGGCGACGAAAAAGCCGTTCAGTACCACTAGAAACAGTGCGAGGAGGAGTTGAGCCGCCGAGAATGCGACGTCTACCATCGCTGCCCCATCGGAACATCTACCTGGGACCAACTGCTGTACATGCTCCACGCTTTCCGCCCATTCACCAAAGGTTTTGGCTAGACTCGCTCGCCGAACCATCGGTCCCAAGCGCTATCCTGCCGTTTCGTTCTCGATGGACGCCTGTTCGATGACGTACCGTTGGCCCACCATCGGATCGAGGAGGCTATCGACCGGCGCGCGCTCGTCTCGGAGGATCGGAACGTCGTCGGTCGGTTCGTCGCGACGATACGAGTCGATTTCATTTTCGAGGTCGATACCGATTTCCCGGTCGCGGTTTCGGTTTTGGAGTTCCGATTCGGTCACGACTTCGGGATCTTTGGTCGCGACGATTTCGATGTTCTGAACGACGGTCGTCCCGGCGGTCGGGAAGCTGTACACCTGCGGGAACGCCTGTTCCATCGTCCGATACTCGGCTCGATAAAATTCAGATGCGGGGCCATCCGGTGCGGAAATGACGTTCGCAAAGAGCATCCCGTCCGACGAAAGGCGGTCGTTCGCCAATTCCATGAACTCGACGGTCGTAAGCTGGAAGGGGACCTTGTCCTTCTTGTATGCGTCTAGGACGATGAGATCGTACGTTTGATCGGTCTCTCGAAGGAACTGTCGCCCGTC
>CAZLHT010000184.1:0-4004 GCA_964559185.1 uncultured Natronomonas sp. | reverse complement strand
AAGTTCGGAACGTCCCCTCGCCGTCGAATCCCAAGACGAGCTATCTGGCGGCGCTATCGGCGGTCGAGAGGCTCTGTGGGATCACCACCGCAACGGCCGTCGGTACCTGAGCGCTCGTTTCGGACACCCACTACGGTTTTTCCCGCAAACGGTCTGTGGATCGCCGCAGAGACGCGCGAGGGGCCGTCGGAACGTCCGGCGATCGCGAGGCTCGTGTGTGTGTGTGTTGTCCCAGTGACGAGCAATTTTTAGGTGACACGAAAAATATTTGTTATTTGATAAATTTTAAGAGCGAGCGGGTACAAGTCAAGTCGCAATGAGTACCCAAAAAACAGTCAGACAAGAAGCGGGTACGGTCGAGGACAACGCACTCCGGCTTGATACCGAGAAAGCCGAGCAGGTCATCGACGCGTTGAATGCGGATCTCGCCGACGCGTACGTCCTCTACCACCAACTGCACAAACACCACTGGAACGTCGAGGGCGCGGAGTTCCTCGAGATACACGTCTTCCTCCAGAAGGTCTACGAGGACGTTGAGGACGCCGCCGACGAACTCGCCGAACGACTCCAAGCGCTCGGCGGCGTCCCGCACGCGAGCATGACGACGCTCGCGGAGAACGCGACCGTGGAACCGGAGGACGAAGACGTATACGACGTCCGCACGTCGCTGGAGAACGACCTCGAGATGATGGGCGACATCATCGAGAGTTACCGACAGCACGTCGAACTGACGGAAGGTCTCGGTGACTACGCGACGGGCGAGATGCTTCGCGAACAGCTCGAGACGATTGAAGAACACGCCCACCACGTTGAGCACTACCTCGAAGACGACACGCTCGTGTTGGAGTCGGCGACGCATTGAACCCTCCGTTCGGCGTTCTCGACGTCGAAAAACGGATTTTACCTATGGGGTGAGTTCGGTACTCAGGTCGCTCGCGATCCACCCCTCGGTGTTTCCGGACTCGATGAGTACGACCCTGTTCGGTGCACTCTCACAGACGATGATATCCGGGATGCCCGTCCGCTCCGACTCCGACGGCGCGTCCACGCGCGATCCCGTGCTGGCGGCCATACCTCTTTTTAGGCCAACCTAAATATAAAACGTCCGATCCTCGACGATCGTCCCCCACTGAGGCCCACGGCCACCTCCACTCCCGACCGACCCTCGCCGATCGATGCACTCGAATCGACATCGAATCCATTTGGCCGGCTCCTTCAGCGGTCTCTTCGGAACGATTCGAGAACCGTCTCGTCGATTTCGATCCCCAGTCCCGGTTCGTCGCGGATCGCCACAAGGTCGCCGTCGTTCGTTATCGGGTTCACCCCGAGGTCGTCCCGGATCGGGTTCGGCGTTCTGTCGAACTCCAACATCGGCTCGCCCGGGATCGTGGCGATGACCTGGAGGCTGGCGGCGATCGCGATGGCGCTTCCGAACGCGTGCGGAACGCACTGGACGTTCTCTGCGTCGGCGAGGGTCGCGATCCGTCCGGTCGAGGTTAACCCGCCCGCGCTGGTCACGTCCGGCTGGACGTAATCCACGACGTTCTTCGACAGCGCCTGGTTGAACTCGTGTTGAAACGCCCACGATTCACCGCTCGCGATCGGGACGGTCACGTCATCCACGAGCTTCGCGTAGTACTCTATCTCCGGTCGGACCGGCTCCTCAAAGAAGTGGACGTCGAGATCTTCGAGTCCGCTCGCGACGCGCTTCGCGGTTGCGAGGTCGTAGGCGTGGTTCGCGTCGGCCATCAACTCGATCTCGTCTCCCACCTCTTCTCGCACCGCTCGTACGAGTTCGAGGTCCTCTTCGGCACCCCAAGGGAAGTGTCTGGACAGCCCGATCTTCTGTTTGAGGGCGGTGAACCCGGCGTCGACGTGCCCACGGGCCTCCTCGACGATGATCGACCGAAGCGTTTCGAACTCATCGACGTCCCTGAAGAAGTGACCGGTCGCATACGCCCGCACTTCGTCGCGAATCCGTCCGCCCAGAAGTCGGGACACGGATCGTCCGGTCGATTTTCCGTACGCGTCCCAGAGCGCGATGTCGATACCGCTCACGACGCTCGCAGGGACGAACGAGTGATACGACGACCTGAGCTTGAAGGTCAGTTCGTCGTGTATCCGTTCGAGACCGTCGACGCTCCGTCCGATCAACCACGGCGCGGCGTAGTCCTCAAGGATTTCTCTGTTGCCCGCGACGGGACCCCAGCACTCGCCCCAGCCGACGATCCCGTCGGCGGTTTCGATCCTGACGAGACAGTACTCCCTGCTATCGATCCACTTCTGTGCGTTCGCGAACCGCTCGTCGAGTTTCCGCCGGAGCGGTACCGCCTCTACTCCCGTGATTTCCATGGTCATTTACTCTCGTTCACCGATCGTACTAATCAGTCTGATGGTCGGATTTAAATACCGAAACGGAACCAGACGGCCCATGTCGATCCGAACCATTGCCGGCGACTGCCTCGTTCACGTCCACGGCCGCCGCGAGCGGACCGTCCGCAACCGCGTCCTCGTCGTCGTCGGGCCCCCTAAACTGGCGAACTACTATACTGGCTGCCAGAAGTAACCGCATATTCCACACGAGCTCCCAGGCCGCTTAGGAACTGAGACAGTCGTTTTCACAGACCCACGAGTAGAATACTTCCGACAGTTAGTATAGTACGGTGGAGGAGCCCCGACATCCAATTTGTATCGAGTAGGGACGAACCGTGCGGTTCGGTTCTATTCGACGTGTTCGATGGTGAGTTCCGGAAGATTACGTTCAGCCGGATTGAATCCGGCGAACTCGGCATCGTTCGTCAAATTATCGGTTCGCTATCACGATGTTCGAACGCCAGTACCAAAATCGGCACGTCCTTGGGTTGGATATCGACGATCCGGCCGAGTAGTTGCGTGTGGACGTTGGCTCGTCGTTCGTCGAGCAGCGAATTCGTCACGTCACGACTCGAGGGAGCTTGGATGAGTCCGGTCATCCGTGTCAATCGCGTGAGAAATAGCGTTTTCAGTTCATCGCGCTCCTCGGACGTCAGGCCGGGCGTCCGATCAAACGCCTCAAGTGCTTCGCGCAGCATGTACGCGTTGATCGCGGAGACTGTCTCTCCATGTTCGATTTCATCGAGGAGGCGCTTCGCCCGGTCCTTCGTTCCGAGCGTCCCGAACACCCAGAGATCCGTATCGAGGATCTTCACGCGGAATCGACGAACTCCGCTGTGGTTTCCGCCCTGGCTGACTCAACCGCATCTGCTATTTCGGCTTCGTCGACGCGCTCTCGGAGCGTATCGAGACGCTCGTGCAGCGTCTCGTCGACGAGTGTCTCCCCTTCGGCGCGAGCGAGCAACTGTTCAACGCGAAGGGCTGCGATCGCTGGTTCCTCGTTCAACTCCACGAGGTGACGGCGAACTGATTCTTTGATGAACTCGCTTTTGTTGGTGTAAACGCCCGTCTCATCGAGGAATCGTTCAAGTTCACGGTCTAGTTCCTCGGGAAATTTGACGCTGACGTTGGCGTACTTCATGGTAATACCATAGTAGTACAATACGATAAAGCTGTGGTTCAGCGAGCAGCGTCGGACATGCGTTACGGCATATAAAACGTCCACGATGAATGGGCCTTCAGTCGCGGATCGGCAGCGACTCCATTGCTCTTTAACTCGCCCTTGGATTTAAATACCTAAACGGAACCAGACGTCCCATGTCGATCCGAACCATTGCCGGCGACTGCCTCGTTCACGTCCACGGCCGCCGCGAGCGGACCGTCCGCGGCCGCGTCCTCGTCGTCATCAAACCCGACTACACAGTCCTCGTCCACGACATCGACGGCTACCAGCCGGTCGTGTGGCTGACCCGCCCCGAGAACCTCTCGATGACGCGAGATCCGCTGCGGCTCTTCGCGAGTGACGGCGACGAGACGCTTCGAATCGAAGCCGTGGGCGAGCTCACCGTCGCCGAACATGACGCCACGGACGCCGGCACGCCGGTCGGAACCTGCCGCTGTGGCGGGGAGTT
>CAZLHT010000183.1:0-4012 GCA_964559185.1 uncultured Natronomonas sp. | reverse complement strand
CTAGTTCGCACTTCTCGCCGATCGTCATCGTCTCGCCCGGATCCATCTTGATCAGATCGTTCTGGACGCCGAACTTCTCTTCGCTTTCGATCTGCTGTTTCGTCAGTTCGATCGTGAAGGGCGTCGCGACGATGGGTGCGTCGTAGCGGTGCGCGAGTTTCGAGATCGCCCCGATGTGATCGAGGTGGCCGTGCGTCGGCACGATCGCCTGCACGTCGCCCTCGATGTCGGACATGACGCGATCGTCGGGGATCGCCCCCATGTCGATCAGATCCAGACTGTGCATTCGTTCCGTCTCGACGTTATCGTGAATGAGGACCTTCGAGAGGTTGAGCCCCATATCGAAGATAACGACGTTGTCTCCGGCGCGGACGGCGGTCATCTGCCGGCCGACTTCCTCGTAGCCACCGATAGTTGCGATTTCGATTTCCATGATTTTCTTCCGAGGGATCGTCACCCGGCCGAACAGCTGGGCGACCGGCCACGTACACGGCCGTCTGTGACGGACGCGACACCGACTGCATCGGTGGGCTCGCGGTCGGTACCGGCGAGGCAGCTGCGATGGGATCCATCACGATACTGCCCGGCCGGCCGTCTCCCGTGAGCGACTGCCGGTCGCCCGTCCGAATCCGGGGCGACCGTAACTCGGTTATTGTTAGGTTCGTCCCCCCGACTTAAAAAGTACTTGCATTCCGATTGCGTCGAAAGATAACGTTCGATTTCGGCCGCGTGAGTGTCTCGGACAATCAATCCGACGTCGAGATTACCGAATTCGAGTGCCGGGTGTGTTCCCGGCGATGAACGACTCGAGATCGTCGATACCGAACACGAATGCCGGCGCATCCAGCGTCAACAGTTCCCGAACTTTTCCGGCCATTCCACCCGTCACGTCAGTATCTTCGCTCTCGCCGACGGCAGCGGCGACGTCGTCGAACGAATCGATACGGTCGATCACGTCGCCTCCGGAATCGTACACGCCCGATACGGCCGAGCAAACGCCGACGCGGTCGGCTACCAGCCCTTTCGCGAGCGACACCCCGAGTTCGTCCCCCGAGAGAATCGTCGCCCCCTTTCGCTCGTGCGTAACCATGTCGCCGTGGAGTACCGGAACGAACCCCTCTTCGAGCATCGCCGCGACGTCGTCGTGTTCGAATCGAAGCGTCCCGTCCTCCATTCGATGTGCGGCGGAGAAAGGATGGACAGGGACGGCTGGAACGTCGACCGCAGCCAGGGCGTCGACCACCATCACGTTGAGCCGCTTCATCGCACCGTGGATTGCCCTGATCGCTTCGCCATCCAACGTTCCGGCTGTCGTCGAAACGCCGTGCGCTTCGGCGTGATGATGGCCGAAGCTGCCGCCGCCGTGAACGACGATCAACCGGCCGCTAGCAGCGGCCAGCGCCTCGGCGGTTCGCTCTAGCGTCGACTCGTCGACCGTTTCCGGCGTGTCCTTCCGAGTGATGACGCTGCCGCCGAGTTTGAGAACCGTGGTCATCGTTCGGCCCGTACCCCTCCAGTATCGAGTTCGGCTCGAAACGCCGTTTCACAACCCGGTGTGTATTCTAGGGCCGTTTGGGTTTGCTCCGAACGGTCCAACGCGACGATACAACCTCCGCCACCGGCTCCGGTCAATTTTGCACCGAGCGCTCCAGCCTCTCGGGCCGCCCAGACCATCGTATCCAATGTGCGGGACGACACACCGAGCGCCGAGAGTAATCCGTGGTTGAAATCCATCAATCGGCCGATCTCCTCGACGTCTTCACTCTCGAGCGTTCGCTCACCAGTACGGACGATCTCGCCGATAGTTTCGACGGTGTCGGCGGCGAACCCGTATTTCTCTTTGAGTCCTCTCACGCCGGAAACAAGTTCGCCCGTATTCCCGGCCTTCCCGTCGTATCCGATGACGAACGGGATCGAAGGAACGTCAGTCAATCGTCGGCAATCGTCCCCCTGAACCCTGACGGCTCCGCCCATCGCCGAACAGAACGTGTCGGCGCGGGACGCCTCCCCGTCCTGTACCCCCCGTTCGACCCGATAGGCGCGATCCGCGATCGTATCCGGATCGAGATCAACGCCCAGTTCGCGGGCCGCAGCGTCGATACCGGCGACGACTACCGCGGCCGAGGAGCCGAGTCCGGCACCGAGCGGAATGTCGCTTTCGACGGTGATGTCGAATCCGACGTCGGTCGCTCCGGCGGCGTCGAGCGCTTGCTCGATCGCGCCATCGATGTACCCCATGGCGGCCTCGACGAGTGGCGTCGGAGCGTCAACGTCCGGACGTGCGTCGGTCTGTCCCCCCCACGTCACGGTGAATCCGTCCAGCGTGAGGTCCTTCGCCCGCACGCGATGTTGGGCATCCGCACGACGTTCGACGGTTACGCTCGCCCGACGTTCGATCGCGCACGGAACCGCCGGTTCGCCGTAGACGACGGCGTGTTCGCCGAAGAGATACACCTTTCCCGGTGCGCTCGAAGTGGTCATACTCGGCTCTCGAACGGTTGGATAAAAAGGGTATCCGAATGGCGTCGATCGGCACGATCGTCTCGGTTTCGAACGAGTCCACCCTCTAGAAATATTCGAAATCATTCGTTCGATCCGGAAATCGCAGAAACACCCAAGCGAGTGACGGTGGCAAAGGTAAATTGTGTCCGTCGCAGTACTCCGTCACGTCAACGGCCTCCTCTCGGATTTTGCGGCCGAGTACGGAGAAATCGATCTCGTCAGCCGTCGAATCGACTGTTCGGTCGAAACCTACGATGCGATTCTCGAAACGTTCGACGTGTTCGGCGTCACCGGCGGCGCGGGCGTTCGAATCGCCGATTGCGAACGGGTCCTGTTGGTTCGATACGAGGGGGCGGACAGCTGGATCGAACCCGGTGACGGTCGCCGGGCCAGAGAAACGTACGGCGAGTGTACAACGCGGGGCGTTCGAGAATCGACGGGTGTCGACACCAGTATCGACGGAATCGAGCAGATACAGCTACGCTACATGGACGATTCAACAGGCCGAGGGCCGATTTCCAACCCGTACGTTTCTTTTTTCGGAACATACAGATCCGGTACCGTTTGTCCCAGAAAAAACGTCGCTTCCGCACGGTTGATGGACGAGTCGCCGAGCGAACTGCTGTATGAGGAGTTAGCGGACCATTCGCTACTGGAGTGACGAAAACGTAGGATACGACGCTCGAACGTAGTTCAGGGCGCAGTCTCGAAGTCCTCGAGCGCGTAGGTCGGCTCCGCGCCTCGGCGATCGAGCGTCTCGTTCGCGAGTAGCCAGTAGACGACGCTCAGCGCCTTTCGACCCTTGTTGTTCGTCGGCACGACCAGGTCGACGTTCGAGGTGGTGTTGTTCGAGTCGCACATCGCGATGACCGGGATGCCGACGGTGATGGCCTCTTTGACGGCCTGGGAATCGCCGATCGGGTCGGTGACGACCACGACGTCGGGCTCGATGTAACCGGCGTAATCGGGGTTGGTGAGCGTACCCGGGATGAACCGACCGGTCCGAGCGCGCGCGCCGACCGCATCGGCGAACTTTTCCGCGGGAAATCGGCCGTACTGCCGCGAGGACGCGACCAGGATCTGTTCCGGATCGTAATTCGCGAGGAACGACGCGGCGGTTCGGATGCGTTCGTCCGTCTGGGAGACGTCGAGGACGTACAGGCCGTCCGTCCGAACCCGGTGAATGAACCGGTCCATGGACTTCGTCTTCTGTTGGGTCCCGATGTGGACACCCGCCGCCAAGTAGTCCTCGACCGGGATGAGAAGATCGACCTCGTCGTCCGGCATGACATCCTCGTCCAAGACCGGTTTCTCCTCGTCCTCGTTCGAATGGGGTTCGGCCTCGTCGTCCGCCCCGTCGGCGGCCTCCTCGGCGGGCGTTTCGTCCGCTGTGGGGTTAGCCTCGTCGTCGAGTTCCTCGTCGATTTCGTCTTCGAGTTCGTCGAGTTCCTCGTCGAGTTCGGAGGCGTCGATCCCCTCGTCGGTATCGCTCATGCGGTTGCCTCGAGTC
>CAZLHT010000182.1:0-4028 GCA_964559185.1 uncultured Natronomonas sp. | reverse complement strand
CGTACTTGTCGATCAGTTCGGGACCGGCGACCGAGACGAAGTTCACGTCGCTCTCACCGGCCAGTGACCGCGCGAGGAGCGTCTTGCCGGTACCGGGCGGTCCGTGGAGCAGGATTCCGCTCGGCGGATCAGTACTCGTCTCCTCGAAGAGCGCTCCGTAGGCGAGTGGCCACTCGACTGCCTCGGTAAGCACCCGTTTCGCCCCTTCGAGACCGCCGACATCGTCGAAGCTCGTGTGCGGCGTCTCGGCGACATACTGTCGCATCGAAGAGGGGTCCACGGCGGTCAGCGCCGCCTCGAAGTCCGCCTTCTTTACGGTGAGTTTGTCGCGGTCCTCCCGATCGCGAAGCGCGCCCATCGCAGCCTCTGTCGCGAGCGAGTGGATATCTGCCCCTACGAAACCGTGCGTTCTGGCGGCGAGGTCATCAAGATCGACGTCTTTGGCCAGCGGCATCCCCCGAGTGTGAACGTCGAGAATCTCGCGACGACCGGTTTCGTCCGGTGCGCCGATCTCGATCTCGCGGTCGAACCGGCCGCCTCGCCGCAGCGCAGGATCCAGCGCATCCACTCGGTTTGTCGCCCCGACGACGATTACCCGTCCGCGAGAGTCGAGACCGTCCATGAGCGTCAACAGCTGTGCGACGACTCGGTTTTCCATGTCGGCATCGTCGTCGCGCGCGGATGCGATAGAATCAATCTCGTCGATGAAAACGACCGCGGGTCGATTCTCGAGGGCCCGTTCGAAGGTCTCTCTGAGACGCTCTTCGGATTCGCCCTTGTACTTCGAGACGATCTCGGGGCCGTCGATCACCTCAAAGTGGGCGTCGACCTCGTTGGCGACGGCCTTCGCGATGAGCGTCTTGCCGGTACCCGGGGGGCCGTACAATAACACACCAGAAGGCGGTTCGATACCGAGCTTTCGGAACAGTTCCGGTTCCGAAAGCGGGAGTTCGATCATCTCACGAACCCGTTCGAGTTCGTCGTCCAGTCCGCCGATATCCTCGTAGGTCGCTTCGGGTCTCGAATCGAGCTCGGTCTCGGTCTGCGAGGGCGTGGGCTTCGGATTAGACCCTTCATTCGTATCGCTATTCTCGCTCTCTCGGACGCGGATCTTCGTGGTACCGGAGACACGGACGGTTCCGTCGGGCCGTGTCTCGGTAACCGTCGCTCGAACCCCGGGCCGTTCCAGTCGGATCGTCTCGCCCGCCTTCAGGGGGCGATCCCGGAGATCGTTCGCGATCACGTCAAGCAAGTCGTCGTCCGCGACCACGGGTATTTTGACGACGACGCGGTCGGCTTCGGCGATCGAGATCGGCGCGACGGAGACGGTCTCGCCGATGTTGACGCCGGCGTTTGCCCGCGTCTCGGCGTCGATTCGAGCGGTTCCCTCGGAGCCGCCAGCCGGCCAGACCTTCGCCACGGTCGGGCGTTCCCCTTCGATGACCACGGTGTCTCCACTTAACACGCCGATCGCGCGCCGTGCAGATTCCGGCAGGCGAGCGACCCCCCGACCCGCATCCCGTTTTTCCGCGCCCTTTACCTTCAACGTGACCTGCCGGGGCATGCGGAGATATCCGATCGCCGCCGGCTTTACGGTTCCGACGCCGACCGTTCGGGGTAACGGTTATACACTACCATATCCCACACGTAAACATGGTCGCGACCACAGAGCGGGACGGAACGACGTGGTACGAGTGCGAAAAGTGCGGCTTGCTGTTCGACGACCGGAGTGACGCCGATCAACACGAGGAAAACTGCGACGCAGAGGGACCGAGCTACATTCAATAACGATTATCGGTCGGTTAGCCGGTTTCGGTGATCTTCGACCAACCGCTCGGCTTCGGCTCTATTCTGTGTCGTCCGCCAGCGAACCCGTGCCGCGTCGCCGTAGGCAAGCACCTCCTTCAGTTCGTCCCGCAACGATCCCCGTTCGACGGCGAGGACGGTCCCGTTCTCGTCGCCGAGTTCGTAGACGCCGTAGCGGTCCGGAACCGAACCGATCGTCGATCGAGTGAGTGGCTCCCAACCCTTGCGAAACGGCATTACCGAGATCCCTCCGCAGGTTCAGTTCCGTCACCGCCATCGGCGTCGGCTACGAGTTCGTAGGACGCTTCGCCCATCTCGTCTTCGGCGAAGACGAGCACGCGACCGGTTGTCGCGTCCGCGTCGGAACGAACCTCGATCCGATAGCCGTGGTTCTCGGCTTCGACGCCCGGAAACAGCGACGTCCTTTCGCCGCGTTCCAGTATTACTCGGCCGACACCGGTCGATTCGAGGATGTCGTCGTGCGTGCTCCGGTCATTGACGTACACCATCACGCCTTCGGTATCGTCGGACGACGTGACGAGGACGTGAACGTCCCGTCCCGGGGGGCAAATGACGCGTTCCTCGCGCTTCTCGGGGACGCCGTGATAATAGACCGAGCGGCCGTCGACGTACTCCACCTCGACGCCCTCCGTTTCCAGCGATAGCTGCAGCGTCTCGGGGGCGATATCGCTACGATCGGCCATCGTCCATCGTTCGACGGCCGCGTTCAAAAGCGGGGCGGTTCAATTCCGGTATCGGCCACGATCAGGCGGTGATCTACGGCCCTAAGGCGATAACGGTTTCGCCTGCCCTGACGTGTTGGCCGGTCTCAACGCAAACGTCGTCGAGATCGTACTCGGACGGAAGCAACACGTCGACGCGAGAGCCAAAGGAGATGTGTCCGATCTTCTCGCCACGTTCGATATCTTCGCCGTCGTCGACGTACGGATGGATCCGTCGGGCGACCGCGCCCGCGATGAGCGTCACCTCGAACGATCCGCAGTCGATTTGAACTCGCTCGTTGCGTTCTGACTCCTTCGTGAACGCCGGCAGATGTTTACCGGGGACGTGTTCGACGGTCGCGATCGTCCCCGCCATCGGCGCGCGATTCACGTGAACGTCGGTCACGTTCATGAAGACGGCCACGCGGACGCGGTTGCCTTCGGTTCGGACGATCGACACGCGGCCGTCGGCGGGAGCGACGACGCCGGTCGGCGGCGGCGAGCGAATCGGATCGCGGTGAAACCACACGACGCTAACGGCAAGCAACAGACAGCCGACGGCGATCGGGGGGTTCAAAAATGCGAGCGGTAGCGCGACGACGAGCGGGAGACGCGCGTACCGCCACGTTCCGGGGGCAACGGACGGCAGGAACGAAAATCGGAGCGAAGAGAGTGGCACACGAACACCATCCCTCTCGACCTGCAAGGTCGTTGCGGTCGTCCGTGAGTGCACGTCTTCGCGCGCTCGAGGTTGTCTGATCCGATACGAAGACGCTCCGAAGGAGACCCAAACCGATGCCGAAATCGATACGATTCCACGACATTCTGCATCCCCCGCTCGCTTTCGTCCGGCGCGTACGAACGGCTTACCCTTCGTCCCGCGGATAAAGCCGCACGTATCGACGTATTGGGATTGCATAACAAAGCCACGAAGTGGCGTACCTGCGTACGGAATGGTACGAACGAAGGTTACCGGAGACGACAAGGGGAAACGTGTGGTCAATGCCCGCGGCGAGAAGATCGGAGTGATCACCGGATACAGAAACGGTGCGGCCCGTGTCGATCCGGATCCGAGTATCACGGAGCGTATCCGATCCAAACTCGGGTGGGACAGCGATACGGACTCCGACGAGTACGTCCTACAGGATGCCCGGATCGACGAGATCACCGACGACAAGATACGGCTCAAAGACTGAGCGCGAAGGGGCCGACCCGCGGCCGTCTTTCGATCCGGTCGGCCGTCTGTCAACATAGTAAGAGAACGCGGGTATATATATATGATCGTCGAGCTTTGCGGCTACCTGCTATCACGGCTCCAGCGACGTTTAAGCTCTCTGAGCGCCTTATTACATATCGGAGAATCATGAGACGAATGACCGTATTCGACGAGATGAACCGCCTGTTCGACGAAATGCGACAATCGATGGCCGAGGGCCCCTTCGACGTCGGCGACGGGACCGACGTGCCGGTCCGGACGGAATCCGACGACGAGGGCTATCT
>CAZLHT010000181.1:0-4057 GCA_964559185.1 uncultured Natronomonas sp. | reverse complement strand
TCCAGGTCCGGGACGTCGTACGGGAGGGTGTCGTCGGAGGCGTCGAACCCGCGCCGATTGTTGAAGTGCCGCTCAAGCGTAACCGTCCGCGCGCCAACCGACAGTAGCTCATCGAAATCCGCTCCGAAGAGCGTCTCGTAACGCTCCGGCGTCATGTAGTCCCTGGAGAACTTACAGACGACGCCGCTGTCGCTCAGTGCCATCAAGTTCTCGCGCTCGACGAGCAGGTCGGCTTTGCCTGTCGCACCCTCGGGATCGACCGCGTCCTCGGCGTCGACCAGCGGATACTCGACCGAGTAGAACGTGGCGTACATGTGATCCGCGCCACGGTTCGAGACCGCGTAGGACAGCCCCTGTCCGTGGAGGACGCGCCCCTCGTGCCCGGCGAAATCGAGTCCCTTGACCGACCAGTTGTCGACGCCCAACTCCCTATGACATCGGTCAATGCCCTCCGCGAGCGTGTCGCCGATTCCCTCCCTGTGAGCGATTTTTTCGACCAGTTCATGGATCAACCGAGCGTTCCCAAACTCATCCTCGCTGGCGAGATATGCGGCCACGGTATTTCCTGCGGAGATCGAATCGAGACCGAACTGATCACAGAGTTGATTCGATTTCATCACTTCGACGATGTCGTCGACGCCCGAATTCGAGCCGAATGCCATCGCAACCTCGTACTCCGGCCCCTCGGTTTCGACGCCCGATTTCTCGTCTCTGGTCGGCAATTTGCACGCGAAGGCGCAGGCCGAACAGGTTCCCTTCTTGTACTTTTTCTTCTCGACGGCGTCGCCGTTGATCCCATCGACGCCCTCGAAAGTCCGCTCAGAGAAGTAATACGACGGCAGGCCGTCGATCTCGTTCGCCAGATCCATCACGGAGACCGTTCCCTGGCGTTTCATGATGTGATCGTCCGTCGCGGCCTCGCGGTGAACCTCCATCTGTGTCGCCGGAATCTCGATCTCCGGTGCCGAATCGCCGCCGACGGTGATCGCCTTGACGTTCTTCGAGCCCAATACTGCGCCGAGCCCGCCGCGGCCGAACGCCCGGTCCTTCGTCGTCATGATCGAGGCGAACCTGACCTCGTTTTCCCCGGCCGGGCCGATGATCGCCGTTCGATCGCTCTCGATCCCGCGTTCGTCCTTGAGGTGTGTAACGGTTTCCGGGACCGTCGCCCCTTCGAGGTCGGGAACCGCCTCGAACTCGACCTCCTCGTCGGTGACGTGGACGACCGTGAGTTCGTCTGCCGCTCCGGTCAATTCGACCGCACCTAGGCCGGTGTCTGCGAAATTCCGCGACATGAATCCGCCGGCGTTCGATGAGAGCAGCCCGTCAGTCAGCGGCGAGACGGCGGAGCAGTTCATCCGACCGGTGAAGCTCATCTGGGAGGCCTGCATCGGCCCCGTCGTGAAGAAGACGCGGTTGTCGGGACCAAGCGGGTCCGCATCAAACGGGATCCGATCGTGTGCGAGTTTCGTAGCGAGCCCGCGCCCGCCGATGTAGCGTTCCTGTTCGGTCTCGATGTCCGTCTCGGACGTTTTCGATCCCGATAGGTCGATCGTCAACAGGGGCCCTCTGCTGTGTAACATATCTCAAACCAGTTTCGCGACCCGCATAAATGTTGAGCCGATGGACCGCCTCCGGTGCTCGGCCGTCGCCGCCACGCCGGTGGATGATCGTCCGCGTGTCGGTGGCGACCTCCCGACGGTTTTTGTATCCGGCCGAGTACCGTTCGGTATGGGGCCGAACGCGACGGACGAGTGGTACGACGTGCGGCGGCTGACGGATCGAAGCTACCGAATCACGGAAGCCGAACGCTACGGTATGTTTCTCCTCGAGGGCGAGGAGCGCTCTGTTCTCCTGGACGCCGGAATCGGCATTGGCGACCTGTCCGGGCTTGTAAGCGAACTCGTCGAGACGCCGATCACGCTCGTGCTCACGCACACCCACTGGGATCACATCGGGGCGGCCGGCCAGTTCGAGGACGTGCGCGTCGGTTCGATCGAGTTGCCTCCGGACGGCCAAATCGCGATCGACAGCCTGACCGACGAGTTCAGCGAACGACCGTCGCAGTTCACTGAACGATGGCTCGATGCGGACAACGAATTCCCTGACGAATTCGATCCCGACGAGTATGCTATCGAACCCGCAGACGCGACTGCGCTGTCGCCCGACGAATCGATCGATATGGGCGATCGCGAACTCGATATCGTTCCGTTGCCGGGACACGCCCCCGGCCATCTCGGCCTCGTCGATCCCGCGACGGACACCCTCTACGGCGGCGACGTGATCCATTTCGATCACGGGCTCTACCTCCACTTCGAGGACTGCGACATCGACGACTGCATCGAATCGCTCGCTCGAGTTCGAACCCTTCACGACTCCGGCGCGTTCGAGACGCTCGCAACCAGCCACAACGAGCCGCTTTCGGGCGAGGAACTCGCTGTCCTCGACGAACTCATCGAGGGAGTGCGCGAGATCGCGGCCGACGAGCGGGAGTACGAGGTCGTCGAGACGGACTGGGGAACCGCGCGTTCGTACCGGATCGGCGACGCGGCGGTACTCGCACCGGACGACGGGTAGTCGACGGCTCCGAGCCGATCGTTGCGCCGAACGGAACGCTGGTCGATCTGCCCGAAGCAAGCCCTGGAAACTCGCCGTACGACCCCGAATCGATCGACGTCCCGACGCTCGTGGTTCGTGGCTCACTCGGTCAGACTTCAACCAGAGACGACGCGATCGGGCTCTACGACCGCCTCGACGTCCCCGAAGATCGATCAATCTACGCCGAGATCGAGGGCGGGACGCACTCCGTCAATCTCGGGCACCGCCGAAAATCTCTCTACGAAACTGTCGACCCATTCTAATCGGGGACGGTCGAGGCCGATCGCTGAATCTCGGGCGCTCCAACTTCGGATCCACCCGTTTTTTGTTGCGACTTGCCGAACGAATCAAACGGATCGAACGATGCCCCACGCCGGCGGGCGAAACGTCTTTGTCGTCGTCCTCGATACGGCCCGGAAGAATCGCCTGACGCCGTACCGCCACGACCGATAGACAACCAACGCGAGAGATTCTTCGAGGGGATGCTCGGCGGATTATGATGGTGGTCGACGCCCCCGGCGCTACCGAACGCCCCGGCCGACCTCCCACGCCCGAACCAGCCGCGTCAGCGTCGAGTTGACTGGCGCGTCGATCCCGTGCTCTTTCGCTCGTCGTTCGACGTAGCCGTTTATCGAATCGATTTCGGTTCTGCGGCCTGCGAGCACGTCCTGGTACATCGAGGAGGTATTTTCGACGGTGGCCTCGGCGACCCGGGAGACGGCGCGCTGGGTGCGTTCGTCCGAGAGCGACACGCCCTCGAATCGGGCGACTTCCGCCGTCTCCGCCGCCGCCGCGGTCGCGACCGCCCTCGCATCCCCGTCGAGCACCGCCCCGTTCTCGAGTCGGGCCAGCGCGGTCGTTGCGTTGATACCGGCGTTGACGGCCAGTTTCTCCCACAACCGCTCGGGCATGTTGGTGGCGACGGTCGTGACGATACCGGCGTCTTCGAACGCCTCGCCGGTCCGGTCGGCGATCGCCGTCGAGTCGTCGGATCGGGGACCGAGAACCACGCGACCCACACCTGTACATTCGACTGACCCCGGTTCTTCGCGTACCGCTCCGTAGCTGCAGGTGCCGGCGAGCACCGTTGCTTCGATGCGATCGGCGAGGATCGACTCGTTGCCGAGCCCGTTCTGGACGGAGAGACACGCGTCGAGATCGCACGTGGAAAGCGCGGCGGCGGCAGTCTCGGTGTCGAACGACTTCACGGAGACGACAGCGAGATCGGCCGCCTCCGGTGGCTCCGTATCGGCGTCGGGGAACGATGTCGTTTCGATCGCGCCCGAGATCCGGAGTCCGTCTCCTCGAATCGTACCCACGTGCGGTTCGCGTCCGACGAGCGTCACGCCGTGTTCTCGGGCTAACAGACCGCCGAGGAGACTCCCGAGGCTTCCTGCGCCGAAGACGACGATCTCCATACCGGACCGTCAGCGTGAGGGGCAAAAACGCTGTTCCCCGG
>CAZLHT010000180.1:0-4060 GCA_964559185.1 uncultured Natronomonas sp. | reverse complement strand
ATCGTCGAAGAGGACGAGGCCGACCGGTTCGAGTTCGACCTGCTCGACCCCACGAAGATCATCCCCGAAGAGGTGGTCCCCGTCCGGACGCTCGGAAAGATGGTACTGAACGAGAATCCGGATAACTTCTTCGCGGAGACCGAACAGGTGGCGTTTCACCCCGGAAACGTCGTTCCGGGTATCGACTTTTCGAACGACCCGCTTTTACAGGGTCGACTGTTCTCGTACCAGGATACCCAGTTGAACCGGTTCAACAGCGCGAACTGGGACGAACTTCCCATCAATCGACCGCTCGCGGAGGTACACAATAATCAACGAGCCGGCTTCATGCGACGGGCGATCAATCGGGGCAAGGGATCGTACTCCCCGAACTCGACCGCGGATAACGAACCGAGAGCAGCCACCGAGGAGGAGGGCGCGTACGTCCACCACGCAGAGAAGATCGATGGAAAGAAGATTCGTCAGCGGAGCGAAAGCTTCTCCGAGCACTTCGCGCAGGCGAGGCTGTTCTGGAACAGCATGTCCGAGGCGGAGAAAGACCACATCGTCCAGGCGACGCACTTCGAACTCGGGAAGGTCGAACGCGAGGAGGTCCGCGAGCACGTCATCTATGGGCTGTTCAACAACGTCGATCACGATCTCGCGGTTCGAGCGGCAGCGGGGGTCGGCATCGACCCGCCCACGGAACCGGGGGAGATGCTCCCGGATCACGAGGAGACGTCACCGGCACTGAGTCAGCAGAACACGCCGATGGACACGATAGAAACCCGTCGCATCGCAATCTTGGCGACGGAGGGCTTCGACGACGAGCAGTTCGAAGCCGTCCGATCTGAACTCGAAGAGAGGGGTGCCCACGTCGAGGTCGTCTCGAAGTTCCTCGGCGATTTTACGGGGATTGACGGGACGGACGTGAACGCCGACGGAAGCCACATTACGTCGGATTCGATACTGTACGACGCGATCTTCCTTCCGGGCGGTTCCGAGAGCGTCGACGCGCTGACGGAACAGGGCGACGCCAGACACTTCGTCAACGAGGCGTTCAAGCACAAGAAACCGATCGGCGCGCTCGGCGAGGGGGTCGAACTACTTGAGGCGATGGCACTTCCGGATATCGACGTGTCTGACGAGGGGGATGCGCTCGTTTCCGAACACGGGGTGATAACGGACGCTACGGGGGAGGATCTAGAGGCGTTCCTCGATGCCTTCGTGACTTCGATAGCGAATCATCGTCACTGGAAAAGACCCGAAAGTGGCGTCCCGGCGTGACTCGGTTCCGTCCGGGAGGGGGATCGGTATCGCTCCCGGGGATGGAGGGCCGTCATCGCCGCCTCCCGTGCGAAATCGTCCCCTCGGTTGGAGTGAGGTTCGTCGATCCTCGACGAGCGACCTCCTACTACTGCACGCGATCCCGGAACGGGAACGATGGCCGAACGCCCGAACGTCGGGGTAGTCGCCGATATCGCGCGCGTCGACGGCACCGCCGATGAACGGTCGCGATGACGCGTAGACGAAACGGACGTTCGGCGCGGCATCGCGAACGCTTCGCTCCCATCCCTCGATTTCGATACGGCGGAAAGTCTTCCGTCGCCGTCGTGTGTTCGAGTCGATCCGACGCTAGTCCGAGTGAGGAGAGACGTCCGCGTCGTCGTCGTTATCGCGGGGTCGGTCCTCGCTTCCGAGGACGTTCCGGATCCGTCGAATCGGACTCGTTCGCCGCTCCGGGAGCGACGATCGCGGGATTTCGCGGAGGAGGGACTCATCGTCGGGGCCGCGAAAGGCGGCGATCAGTGACCACATCGTGCACGCGGCGAACGAGCCGATCGCCGAGAACGTCATCCCGAGCGTGAAGAACGTGAATGCGTAGACGCCGCCGATAATCATCGACGGGACGCTGGTCGCGCGGGGAACTCGCGACGCCTTGTCCCGAAGCGTCGGGTAGAGGAACGCTACCGAGGTCATACTCCCGACAAGAAAGACGAGATCTTGCCACATCACCGAAGCTTCCACCGTTGGGGGGGAACGCTCGGCTTACCTATCGAGTTCACACACCTTTCTTGGAGTAGAACCGTAAGTAACTCACGGTTACGATCGTTCACGACGAGTAACCCCGGATTACGGCGAAGGGTACGGAGCTTCGGAGTCGATCGGCCCCGGTGCGTCGACCCCCGATCGAATCGCCGTCTCGGGACGTAGCGACCGGCCCCACCGGACGGGGTCGAACCGAAAGTGTTGCGAAACGCGGAACAACGGACTCCTATACGTCAGTATCGATGGTGAACGGCCATAAACTCGGGTAAACGGACGACACGACTTATTCGGATATCGTCCTTCGAAACCGGTAGCCGATGATGAGAAACAGACGGTCGTGGCGTGTTCGGAATCGCCGGCCCGGTCGCCCCGGTCGAAACGCGAACCGACGAATCAAGAACGGGGTCGATTCCCCTTGAACGCACACGAGCGGGCGAATGCGACGGAGGAATCGGTGATTGACGCGCTGGTCGACCGCGATCTGTTCGTCGTCTCGAATCGAGAGCCCTACACCCACAGCTACGACGGCGACGACGTGACCGTCTCTCAACCCGCGGGCGGCCTCACCGCGGCGCTCGACCCGATCATGCGGAGGCTTTCGGGGACGTGGATTGCGTGGGGGAGCGGTGACGCGGATTTCGACGTTGCCGACGACCGGGGACGCGTCGACGTGCCTCCCGATGATCCCTCCTACACGATCCAGCGTCTCCATCTCAGCGATCGAGAGCTGTCGGGGTACTACTACGGTTACAGCAATCAGGTCCTGTGGCCCCTCTGTCACGCCATGCCGACGCGAGCGACGTTCGATGGCGAGTTTTGGCGCTTCTACCGGCGGGTGAACGAGACGTTCGCGGACGCGCTGGCGAAGTGTGCGGACAGGAACACGCCGGTCGTCTGGTTTCAGGATTACCACCTGGCGCTCGCGCCCCGATTCGTCCGGCAACGGCTCCCGGAGGCGTTCCTCACCCAGTTTTGGCACGTCCCGTGGCCCGCGTGGGAAACCTACAGGGTCTGTCCGAACCATCGCGAACTGCTGGAGGGGTTGCTCGCGAACGACATGCTGGGATTTCACAGCGAATCGTACAGCGAGGCGTTTTGCGAGTGCGTCTCGGCGGCATTCGACGACGCGACCGTCGACGTCGATGCCGGGCGAATCGCGTACCGCGACCATCTGACGCGGGTCCGGAGTAGTCCACTGGGAATCGACGCCGAACGGCACGCGTCGTACGCGGCCAGCCGAGACGCCGATCGATTCTGGGGAGAATTCGCCGCGACCCACGAACTCGGGGATTCGCCGCGAATCGCCGTCGGAGTCGACCGCCTCGACTACACGAAGGGAATCCTTCAGCGCCTCGACGCCCTGGAATGGCTGTGGGAACATCGCCCGGACCGACGCGGTAGGCTCACGTACGTTCAAAAGGGCAGCGTATCGCGGATTCGGATCGAGGAGTACCGGAAACTGCGGGACGAGGTCGAACGGCGCATCGAGGAGATCAACGATCGCTTCGCGACCGAGAACTGGACGCCGATTGTGTACACCGATAGCTATCTTTCGCGTCCGGAATTGGCGGCGCTGTATCGCCATGCGGACGTCGCCCTCGTGAGTCCCGTTCGGGACGGGATGAACCTCGTGGCCAAGGAGTACGTGTCGTCGCAACTGGACGGGGACGGTGTGCTCGTGCTCTCGGAGTTCGCGGGCGCGGCGGAGTCGCTCGGCGACGCCGCGCTCGTCGTGAACCCGAACGACACCGAGCACTTTGCCGCGACCATCGAGGCCGCGCTCTCGATGCCAGAGCAGACGCGTCGTCGTCGCATGCGGACGCTCCGCCGTCGGGTCGCCGGCGCGGACGGGGATGCGTGGATACGTAGCCAGTTTCGCGGCGTCGCTTCGGGTCCCGCAGATCCGACGGGCGAACCCGCGGGTTGGCGGTCCGGTCCGGTCTCCATCTGGAGCCAAAAGCGGTGGCTGGCGGACCGGATCCGGTCGGCCGACGGGCTGTTCGTAATGACCGACTTCGACGGGACGATCGCG
>CAZLHT010000179.1:0-4063 GCA_964559185.1 uncultured Natronomonas sp. | reverse complement strand
CCACCTGCATCCGCTATCGGCTGCGTGAGGACGTGCTCGACGCGATCGAGGCGACGATCGACGTCCGAGAGGTCCTCGCAGATGTCGCGTCGGGCCACACGGAGACGGTCATGCCCGGCTTCACCCACCTGCAGCCGGCCCAACCTACCACCGTCGCACACTACCTGTGCTCGTACGTGTCTGCGCTGGTCCGCGACACGGAGCGGCTGTTCGACGCATACGGACGGATCAATCGGTCGCCGCTCGGCGCGGCGGCCTTCGCGGGAACGCCGTTCGAGGTCGATCGCGAGTGGACGGCCGAACTACTGGGCTTCGACGGACTCGTCGAGAACTCGATGGACGCCGTCTCGGCACGGGATTTCCTGTTGGAGACGACCGCCGCGACTGCGGCGCTTTCGACGACCCTGTCGGGGCTGGCGGAGGATCTCATCGTCTACTCGAACGCCGGGTACATCGAACTCGACGACGCCTATGCTTCGACCTCCTCGATCATGCCGCAGAAGAAGAACCCCGATACGATGGAGTTGGTTCGCGCAAGCGCGGGCGACGCGGCAGCCGGCGTGAACGCCCTGCTGTCGATCCTGAAGGGGCTCCCCCGGGCGTACAATCGCGACCTCCAGCGCGCGCACCCACACGCCTTTGAGGCGATCGACGCGGTGACCGAGGCGACGACCGTCGCCTCCGGCGCGGTCGCGACGGCCGAATGGCAGAGCGATGCGCTCGAGGACGCCGCTGGCGAGGGCTTTTCGACGGCGACCGGCGTCGCGGACGTACTCGCCATGGCGGGGCTCCCCTTCCGGACGGCCCACGAGGTGGTCGCAATCGCGGCCGAGCGTGCCGAGGATTCGGTGGCGTACGCCGACCTCGATGCGGCGACGACCGAGATCCTCGGCGACGGACTCGACGCGTACGCGGATCGCGCCGAAATCGCGGCGGCGCTCAATCCCTCCGAAAACGTCCGGTCGCGCGGTTCTCTCGGCGGCCCGGCCCCTGAGGCGGTCGAAGCCGGCCTGCGGAACGCCCGCGAAGCGATCGACACCGATACGGAAGCGTTGTTGACCCGTCGGAGCGCGCTCGCAGAGGCCGAGAGCGCACTCGAAGCGGAGGTGACTCGCCGTGTCTGAGCGACGACCGTCCCTCCGGGGATAAATTTCATATAATTGATATACAATTGTATTTGCGGTCCAAGACGGCCCTCAAACGCCGATAGTGGGTAGTATCTGTTATTAATTTCATTTGATAAGTTCGAAGCTTTTAAGTGGGTCGGATACCGAGTATTCGGTACGATGGCAGACGAAACTATCATCGCGGAAGATCCGATCACGGGAGACGAGATCGAGATCCCCGGGGACGTCGAAGTGGGCGAAATCATCGACAGCCCCATCACCGGGGCCGAACTCGAGGTCGTCTCGATCGATCCCGTCGTTCTCGAGGAAGCCCCCGAACTCGAAGAGGA
The DNA here is from genome assembly GCA_964559185.1 of uncultured Natronomonas sp. GTDB lineage: Archaea > Halobacteriota > Halobacteria > Halobacteriales > Haloarculaceae > Natronomonas. The sequence goes on along the minus strand of CAZLHT010000179.1, from coordinate 2,607 downwards.
CTGGGGGGAGTGAGGCGATGGAGGTCGGCACGGCTCGCCGCGTAAACACCGCTTCGACGCGAGTTGGCCCCTCGCACCCGGGGGATCCCTCGTGAACGTCGGCGTTCTCTACTCGCGCATCCGGCGCGACGAGAAGCTACTATTGAGCGAGCTTCGCGACCGCGGCCACGAGGTGACGAAGATCGACGTCCGGAAGGAACGCTTCGGCATCCACGAACCGCCCAAATCCTTCGACGGCATCGACATTGTCGTTGATCGCTGTCTCGCCACTAGCCGCTCGCGGTACGTCACCCGATTCGTCGACGCTTACGACGTTCCGGTGGTCAACGACCCCGAAACCGCGGCTATCTGTGCCGACAAGGCCCGAAACAGCCTCGCGCTCGCCGAGGCCGACATCCCGACCCCGGCGACCGAAGTCACATTCACGAAGGAGGCCGCGCTGGAATCTATCGAGGCGTTCGGCTATCCCTGCGTGTTGAAACCCGTCATCGGGTCGTGGGGTCGGCTGATGGCGAAGATCGACTCCCGGGACGCCGCCGAGGCGATTCTAGAGCACAAGGAGACGCTCGGCCACTACGAGCACAAGGTGTTCTACATCCAGGAGTTCGTCGAGAAACCGGGCCGGGACATCCGCGTCGTCGCGACCGACGGCGAACCGGTCGCGGCGATGGCTCGAACCTCCGATCACTGGCTGACGAACGCCGCCCGCGGCGCCGAGGTCGAAGCGATCGAGGTCACTGACGATATGGCCGACCTCGTCGAACGCGCGTCCGAGGCGGTCGGCGGCGGCTTGCTGGGTATCGATCTCATGGAGACCGGCGTCGACGATGATTCCTCGTCGGCTCGTCAGCCGGAATCTGACGGTGACTCGTTTACGGTTCACGAGGTCAACCACACCGTCGAGTTCAAAGCGCTCGACGAGGTCTCCGAGGTCGACGTACCGGCGGCGGTCGTCGACTGGCTCGAAGCGCGGGCTCAGAGCGTCGAGGTGACCGCATGAGCGAGACGCACGCCGCGAGCGTCGTCGGCGGGAGCGGTTTCACCGGCGGCGAACTGTTGCGGTTGCTCTCGGGACATCCGAACTTCGAGGTCGTTCAGGCGACGAGCCGGAGCTACGAGAACAAGACGATTGGCTCTGTGCATCCGAACCTCCGGGGAAGCGATCTGCGATTTTCCTCCCCCGACGAACTCGAATCGGTCGACGCTCTCTTCGCGTGTACGCCCCACGGCGTCTCGATGGAACACATCGACGCCTTCCGCGAGGCCGCCGAGACGGTCGTCGATCTGAGCGCGGACTTCAGACTCGACACCGAGGACGAGTACGACGAATGGTACGACGGCCACGAACGGCCCGAACTGCTCTCTGAATCGGAGTACGCGCTGCCGGAGCTCAACCGCGAGAATCTCCGGAGCGCGTCCCTCATCTCGTCAGGCGGCTGTAACGCCACCGCGGCGATTCTCGGGCTCAAACCCCTCTTCGACGCCGACATCTTGACCGGCAGCGAACAGATCATCGTCGACGTGAAGGTCGGATCCTCCGAGGGCGGTGCGGGCGGCGGCGAGGCCTCCTCGCACCCGGAGCGTTCGGGCGTCGTCCGACCCTATGCGCCGACCAGGCACCGCCACGAGGCGGAGATCGAGGCGTTCCTCGGGACGCAGGTCTCGTTCACCGCTCACGCGGTCGACATGACGCGCGGGGCGTCGGCGACCTGCCACGTCTACCCTGAGGAGGCGGTCTCGACGGCCGACCTCTGGAAGGCCTACCGCGACAGTTACGCCGAGGAGCCGTTCGTCCGGATCGTCTCGGGCGGCTCCGGCGTCTATCGCTACCCCGAGCCGAAGGCCGTCGCGGGATCGAACTACGTCGAGGTCGGCTTCGAGGTTGATCCGCGGAACGGGCGGGTCGTCGTCTTCTCGGCGATCGACAACGTGATGAAAGGATCGGCCGGCCAGGCCGTCCACGCGGCGAATGTCGCGCTGGGATTCGAGGAGACTGCCGGCCTCGAATTTAAGGGGCTCCACCCCGTGGGGTCACCCTGATATGAGCGACACTGTCGTCGTCAAAATCGGCGGCGCTCGCGCGGTCGAACCCCGTGGCGCACTCGACGATATCGGCGAACTCATCAGCAACGGGACCGACGTCGTCGTCGTCCACGGCGGATCAACCGCGATTGACGACACCCTCGAACAGATGGACATCGAACCCGAGTACGTCGAGACACCCTCCGGCGTCGTTGGACGTTTCACCGACGAAGAGACGATGAAAGTGGTCACGATGGCGATGGCGAAGGTCAACACCGATCTCGTGATCGGGATCAGAAACAAGGGCGTCGACGCGGTCGGTCTCTCCGGCGTCGACGGCGCGCTGTTGACCGGTCCGCGGAAGAGGGCCGTCCGCGTCCTCGAGGACGGAAAGGAGAAGATTCGCCGCGGCGATCACTCAGGGACGATCAAGTCGGTCAAGAGCGACTTACTGGAGACGCTCCTCGATGGCGGCTACACGCCCGTCGTCTCGCTGCCCATGTTCGCTGACGACGGGACCGCGGTGAACACGGACGCCGACCGAGCGGCGGCGGCCGTCGCGGCCGAACTCGGCGCGACGCTCGT
>CAZLHT010000178.1:0-4066 GCA_964559185.1 uncultured Natronomonas sp. | reverse complement strand
TGCCACCCCTGTGCTTCTTTCGAACGTTGACTTGGACGGGTTCGGTATCGAGACGAACCTTGTTCTTGTACAACTCCTCCCGGAGACGCTCGTACTGGTCGATCTCGAACGCCGAAAGGACGAACAGGACCAGATCGGCGGTCCGGACGACCGAGAGAACCGCCTGACCGCCGCCGCGGTTCTCGGCGGCACCCTCGATGAGCCCCGGTACGTCGAGTAGCTGGATGTTCGCGCCGCGGTACTCGAGCATACCGGGGTTGACGTCCAGCGTCGTGAACTCGTAGGAGCCGACCTCGCTTTCGGCGTTCGTCAGGGCGTTGAGTAGCGTCGACTTGCCGACGGAGGGGAAGCCGACCAGCGCGACCGTTGCGTCTCCGTGCTTTTCGACGGCGTAGCCACCGCCGCCGCTGCCGGACGATTGCCGTCGTTCGAGCGTTTCCTTTTTCTCCGACAGCTTGGCCTTCAACCGACCGATGTGCTGTTCGGTCGATTTGTTGTACGGGGTGTCGGCGATCTCCTCCTCGATCGCCTCAATCTCCTCTTTGAGCCCCATCAGGTGATCCCAATCACCGGTGCGGAAAAAGGCGTTCGGTTGTGAATCGGAGGCGGCTGACGCATGACCTCGCCGGACTGTGTCCCGGTGACACGGCGGGTCGAATCGGCAACCCTTAAAACCGCAGGGACAGTGAGTTCGGATATGGCTGGAACCATCGAAGTGCTCGTTCCCGGCGGAGCGGCCAATCCGGGGCCGCCACTCGGGCCCGAGCTCGGCCCGACGCCGGTCGACGTACAGGCCGTCGTCAACGAGATCAACGAACAGACCGCGGCGTTCGACGGAACGGAAGTCCCCGTCACCGTCGAGTACGAGGACGACGGCTCGTTCAGTATCGAGGTCGGCGTGCCGCCAACGGCCGCGCTCATCAAGGATGAACTCGGATTCGAAACCGGCTCCGGCGAGCCGAACGAGGAGTTCATCGCGGACATCTCCGCCGAACAGCTGAAGACCGTCGCCGAACAGAAGCTCCCCGACCTGCTCGCGTACGACGTTCGGAACGCGGCCAAGGAAGTCGCCGGTACCTGCGTTTCGCTCGGCGTCACCGTCGAAGGCGAGGACGCGCGTACGTTCGACGACCGACTCGACGATGGCGAGTACGACGACGTATTCGCTGAGGCGGAGCCCGTAGCGTAGCCGAAGCGGCAGCGTAACGCGCAGATCTTTCGTTTTTCGCGACGCCGGTCTGGCTCGACTTCGAACCTCGATCGGCGATCGATTTTCCGGAACGGCTCGACGGTTCCGAGTCGATCGTCCCTCGATGTCGTTACGTATTCAACGCCGCGCCCCATATCGGGACGCATGACGGACGACGACGAGGATCCGGTCTTGCTCATCGACGGAGTCTGTAACCTCTGTATCGGATCGATACAGTGGCTGATCCGGATGGATCGTCGCAAGCGACTCCGATTCGGAACGCTCCAATCCGAAGAGGGACGCGAACTGTTGCGACGGTGCGGACTCCCCGAGGAGTACGACGACAGTATGGTCGTTGTCGAGGACGAGCGGGCCTACACCCAATCCGATGCCGTCATCAGAATCGCGTGGCATCTCGGCTTTCCGTGGTCGATCGGCTCCGTCGCATCGATCATCCCGAAGTCGATCCGCGATCGCGCCTACCGGCTCCTCGCCGACAGTAGATACGAGTGGTTCGGCAAGCGCGAGCAATGTCTCGTCCCCGACGAGAGTCTTCGGGCGCGGTTCATCGATTGACGCGTCGACGCGACCGGACTACCAGTCGACGCGAACGGGCTCGTAGGGTTCCTCCAGAAAGTCGACGTCGGAGTCGGACAGGGAGATCTCGAGCGCCTCGACGGCCTCCTCCAGATGTTCGACGCTCGTGGTACCGACGATCGGTGTGTCGATCCACTCTTTGTGTAACAGCCACGAGAGCGCGAGCTGCGCCATCGAGACACCCTTCTCTGCGGCGAGCTGTTCGACACGTTCGTTCACTTCGGGCCCGCCACCTTCCCGATAGGGCTGGGCGTACATCTTCTCCTCCGTCTTCCCTCTCCTGGTCGTATCGACCTTCGCTTCGGGTCGCGAGAGGTACCCCCGGGCCAGCGGACTCCAGGGCATGACGGCAATTCCCTCCTTTTGACACAAGGGCAGCATCTCGCGTTCTTCCTCGCGATAGACGAGGTTGTAGTGGTTTTGCATCGACACGAATCGCTCGAGACCCAGCATATCGCTCGCGTGGAGGGCGTCGGCGAACTGGTGGGTCCACATCGAAGACGCCCCGAGGTAGCGGGCCTGCCCCCGGCGAACGATGTCGTCAAGCGCCCGGAGCGTCTCCTCGATCGGCGTCAAAGGGTCCCAGCGGTGGATCTGATAGATGTCGATCGTGTCCATCCCCAGCCGATCGAGGCTACCCTCGACGGCCTGCTCGATCGACTTGCGCGAGAGCCCGCCGCCGTCGCCGGTCGTCGGATAGCTCTCGGGACCCTTCAGCGGGTGCACCTTCGTCGCGACCACCTGCGCGTCGCGATCGTACTCCGAGAGGACGTCGCCCACGATCGCCTCGCTGTCGCCCATCGAGTAGGCGTTCGCTGTATCGAAGAAGTTGATTCCGAGGTCGACTGCCCGCTCTATGATCTCGCGACTCCCGTCTTCGGGGAGAACCCACTCGCGCCAGTCGCTGTCGTCGAAGCCGAAACTCATACAGCCCAGACAGAGGCGACTGACCTCGAGACCCGTGTCACCGAACGTCGTATATTCCATGTCACACTTATCGACCCTGTGGTACTAAATACTACCTCAGACGTCGAATCGCGGATTCGGTCGCTCCGTGTGATACTTCGGCACACTCGCCCCGGTCCGACGCGCTTAAGTGCGCCATCCACCTCCCACGAAACGAGACAGGCGTAGCCTGTTTCACGCCGTAGTAGCTCGCAAGGCTGAAACTACGGAGGTGAACGATGGCAAATTCGATAGAGGACGCAGTATCCCGCGCACTCAGCGACTCACCCGAGCGGAACTTCCGCGAGACGGTGGACCTCGCTATCAACCTGCGCGATCTAGACCTAGCGGATCCCAATAACCGGGTGGACGAGAGCATCGTCCTACCATCGGGTACGGGCCAGGACACGCGAATCGTCGTCTTCGCCGAGGGCGAAACCGCCATTCGAGCGGCCGAGGTCGCCGATAGAGTTCTCGACGCTGACGACCTCGAAGACCTCGGAGACGACGATGACGCGGCGAAAGATCTCGCTGATGAGACGGACTTCTTCATCGCGGAGGCCGGCATGATGCAGGACATCGGCCGGCACCTCGGGACCGTTCTCGGTCCGCGAGGGAAGATGCCAACCCCCCTGCAACCCGACGATGACGTCGTCGAGACGGTCAACCGGATGAAAAACACCGTTCAGGTCCGTTCCGGCGAACGACGCACGTTCCATACGCGCGTCGGCGCCGAGGACATGAGCGCCGACGCGATCGCTGACAACATCGATGTCATCCTACGCCGACTGTTCACGGACCTCGAGAAGGGGCCGCAGAACATCGATTCGGTGTACGTGAAGACGACGATGGGTCCGACGGTGGAGGTGCCCGCATGAGCGCCGAGGCGGAACGCAAGACCGAGACGATCCCGCAGTGGAAACGCGAAGAAACCGACGATCTGGTGGCGTTCCTTGAGGGCTACGAATCGGTCGGCGTCGTCGACATCACGGGAATTCCGAGCCGTCAGCTCCAGAATATGCGCCGTGAACTCCACGGCACTGCAGCGTTACGTGTCTCGCGGAACACCCTGATGCAGCGGGCACTCGCCGAACTTGACGAGGGACTCGAAACCCTCTCGGAGTACATCGAAGGGCAGGTCGGACTCATCGGGACGAACGACAACCCGTTCGGACTCTATCGACGACTCGAGGAGTCGAAAACTCCCGCACCGATCGGTGCCGGGGAAGTCGCCCCGAACGACATCGTGATCCCGGAGGGCGACACCGGGATCGATCCCGGACCGTTCGTCGGCGAACTCCAGACGGTCGGTGCCAACGCCCGGATCGACGGCGG
>CAZLHT010000177.1:0-4071 GCA_964559185.1 uncultured Natronomonas sp. | reverse complement strand
GACGACCGGACGGGGTTTCCCATCGACGAGGGGGCGCTCATCGCGTACACCCGTGCCGTCGCTCGCGGTCGCGTGACCGACGCGCTCCACGAGACGGTGCTCGAAGAGCTCGGGACGGAAGCGACCGTCGGTGCCGCTTCGACCGCCGCGGGCTACGTGGCGCTCGGTCGCGTGATCGATGCACTCGGCGTCGATATCGAGGAAGGCGACGAGTTCGAAGGCTGGGATCCGAGATAGCGAAGATCGTGAATCGACGTTACCCCGTCGGGCGAGAAGTGCCCCGATCCTCCGAGCCCTCCGGCCCTCGTATCCGGAACGTGATCCGGAGAAAGGTGGGAGATGGCGCTATCTGATTCGGTACGCGATCGGGTGACGTCGATCCGATCGGGACTGTTGTCGGACGGCCGCGGGGTGATTCTGTTGATCATTTCGAGCGGCTGGGTGGCGACATTGGGCGTCCGAATCGTCTACCCGGCGTTGCTTCCGGGGATCATGTCCGAGTTTCGCGTCGGCTACACCGGCGGCGGGACGCTCCTGTCGGCGATGTGGATCTCCTACGCGCTCGTGCAGTTTCCCGGGGGGATCGCCGCCGACCGGCTCGGCGAACAGCGAGTACTTCTCGGAAGCGTTGCCGCGGCGCTCGCCGCGGTTCTGGCGATCGTGTTCGCGCCAACGTACGGGGTCTTCGTGGTCGCGACTGTCCTCCTCGGGTTGGGGGCCGGATTCTACGGGACGAGTCGGGTGACCATCGTGACAGACATCTTCTCAGAAAACAAGACGACCGCGGTCAGCATCACCCAGGCGTCGGGGAACGTCGGAAACGCGGTGCTTCCAGTCATCGCCGGCGTGCTCGCCGTCACGTTCGGCTGGCGGTTCGGATTCGGCTACCTCGTTCCGATATTCGTCCTCGTCCTCGTCGGAATATTCCTGTACATCCCACGCCGTACTTCGACGGAGCCCGAGTTGAAAGCGGGCTTCAATCGAGCGTTTCTCGGCGAGTTGCGCGGGGCGGTGTTGAATCGCGACGTGGTGCTCATCACGCTGTTGTTGCTCGTACTGATGGCGTATTACCAGGGAATGACGGGCTTTCTCCCGACGTATCTGATCGACGTAAAGGGGTTCTCACAGCCGATCGCGTCGACGGTGTACGGCGCGTTCTTCGTGACCGCCATCCTCTTGCAGTTCGTCTCGGGAATCGTCTCGGATCGGTACGGACAGCGACGGACCATCTCGTTGTTCGTGTTGATCGGGCTTCCGGCCGCCGTCTCGCTTCCGGTGCTCGAAGCGCGGGGAGCGGTGATCGGTGCCACGCTCCTCACGGCGAGCGTACTCGCTGCAGTTCCACCCGCGCACACGTACGCCGTCGACCTGATTCCCGACGCCCTTCAGGGAAGCGGATACGGGATGATTCGAACGCTCTACATCGGGGCGGCGGCGGGCGCGCCGCCGATCGTCGGCTGGTTGGCCGACAACGGTCAGTTCGATCTCGCGATTGCGTCGCTCGGGGCAGTGACGCTCGTCGCGATCGGGCTATGCGTGATATTGCCGGAGCCGTCCTCGGTGCAGTGAAAAACCCACATCCTCACGAGTCGGGGACGATCCGATTAGTCTTCGAGGACATCAGCCGCGAGTTCCGTCGCCTCGGCCTGATCGACGGACCCGGATTCGGCGAGTCGATCGAGGAGCCGGGAGACGTTCTCGTCGGTCGGCTCGCCGCCGGCCCGTTCGATCAGTTTCCGGGCCCCGCCTCGGCCGGTCCCCTCCCCGAAGACGAGCTCTCGCCGTCCGCCGAACGTCGCGGGATCGAACGGCTCGAAGACGCTCGGCTCGTCCAGCATCGCCGCGGTGTGGATCCCGGCCTCGTGGCGGACGACTTCGCTGCCGAGAATCGCCTTTCTCGGGTCTAGATCCTCGCCGAGTACATCCAGCACGTCGAGACAGACCGGGATGAGTTCGGAGGCTTCGACGTCGATCGTCGAGCCAGCAGAGAGCGTATCGGAGACGACGACCTCCTCGAGCGCGGCGTTACCCGCCCGCTCACCCAGATTCGCGATACTCACATCGGCCTTGCCGACGCCCATCTCCGCGGCCTTCAGGGTGTTCGCGGTCCCGACGCCCAGATCCTCGTGGAAGTGAACGCCCGCCCGCGAGAGGTCCACCCCACCCGCCGAGAGATCCTCCAGCATCGACTCCACGTATGCGGGCGTTCGAGCGCCAACGGTGTCGGCGAGGCCGACGTGAACCGGAGAGGAGAACCGCTCGAACGCGTCGATCAGTCGCTCTGGATCCGTCCGGAACGCGTCCATCAGCGTGAGCGTCATCGGGATATCGTACCCGCTTGCGTGCTCGATCGCGGCGTCGATGATCTCCAGCATCTCGTCGTACCCCTTGTGCATCACGTTCTCGAGCTGGTTGGCCGACAGCGGCGCGAAGACGTCGAGTCGATCCGCGTCGGCTTCGACGACGGCGTCGATGTCGTTCGGGACCGCGCGGGCGATACCCTCGACCGCCGCGTCGGTTTCGGCCGCAAGCTGGCGGGTAGCCTCCTTGTCGCGTTCGCCGGTGACCGGGAAGCCGGCCTGTATCACCGAGACGCCGAGCTCGTCGAGTCGTCGACCGGCCTCGACTTTCTGCTCGACGGTGTAGGAACGTCCGGGCATCTGACCCCCTTCGCGGAGGGTTACGTCGGTGATCTCCATCAGATGACCTCCTTCTCGCGAAGCGCCTCGAGTTTCTCCTCGGAGAGGCCGAGCCGCTCGCGGTACACTTTCTCGGTGTGTTCGCCGTGTCGTGGGCCCGCGTGCGAAACGGAGCCGGGCGTTCGCGAGAACTTCGGAACGGCGTTCGGCGTCTTCAACGACCCGACGTCGTCGTCTTCGACCTCGACGATGTTCTCTCGCGCCCGGAACTGCTCGTCGTCGAAGACGTCCTCGATGTCGTTGATCGGACCGACGATGGCTTCCTGTTCGTCCATCAGCTCGATCACGTCCTCGGTCGAGCGTTCGCGGGTCCACGCCTCGATGATCTCGTCGATCGCCTCGGCGTTCTCGACGCGGTCTTCGTTCGTCACGAACCGCTCGTCCTCGATCAGTTCCGGGCGATCGATCGCGTGCATGACGCGCTCGAAGATTGCCTGCGCCGAGGCAGACAGCGCGATGTAGCCGTCTTCGGTCTCGTAGACCCCGCGCGGCGAGGAGTTGGGGTGTTTGTTCCCGGTCCGCTGGGGGATCAGCCCCTTCTTGTCGTACCCCTCGACGTCCCCGACGAACAGCCGGAAGAGCGGTTCGTAGAGGCTGACGTCGATCACCTGCCCCTCGCCGCTGGCGTTCGGGCCGACGTCCCGTTCGTAGATCGCGAACATCGTCGACTGGACGGCGAACAGTGCCGCGATGAGGTCCGCGATGCTGATCGGCGGCAACAGCGGTTCCCGATCCGGGAAGCCGTTGACGTGTGCCCACCCGGACATTCCCTCCGCGACAGTGCCGAAGCCGGGTTTGTGCGACATCGGGCCGGTCTGACCGTACCCCGAGATGCGCACGAAGATCACGTCCTCGTTGACCTCCTTGAGGGCCTCGTAGCCGAGATCCCACTCCTCCATCTTTCCGGGACGGAAGTTCTCGAAGACGACGTCGGCCGCCTCGACGAGTTCGAGCGCCAACTCCCTGCCCTCGTCGCTTTTGAGATCCAGCGTGACGCACTGTTTGTTTCGACCGATCGACTTCCACCACAGCGACGTTCCGTTCTCCATGGGCGTCCAATCGCGGAGCGGATCGGTGTATTCCGGGTGTTCGACCTTCACGACATCGGCGCCGAAATCGGCCAGCGTCATCGTCGCGAATCCACCGCTAATCATGCCCGAAAAGTCGACCACGTTGAGGTCCTCCAGTGGTCCACCGGCACTCTCTATAGACATTATACTGCGGAGATATCCGTCCTGTGGAAATAAAACCGATGATATCGTCAACCTCGACTTCTCGAGTGGGGAGAGAAACCGGTGGGTGACACACGAATCGACGAGTTCCGTTGCGTCAACCAATATGGGTATCGGGCGGATCGAACGCCCCGTACGGA
>CAZLHT010000176.1:0-4087 GCA_964559185.1 uncultured Natronomonas sp. | reverse complement strand
AGGAGGGGCTGATGCTTCGCCGGATCAACATCCGGCAGGTGATGGCGTTCGAGGGGACCGAGATGGCGAAAACCGGCGCGTCGATCGCCAGGGAGCACAAAAAACAGTTCAAGCGGTACAAACGGGAAGTGCGCGAGGAAATCGACAACCCGATGCTCGAACGGGTCGCCCCGCCGGGGACAGTGCTCCCGAACGTCTATCTCGAATACCACAAAGACGGCAGAACCTTCGGTCGACAGCTCGGCACCTACGCGCTGCTCGTCGGGCTCCCCGACGAGCGCGAACTCGGCCGAACTGTCGACGTGGCCATCACCGACTACGGCTTCCGGTCGGTCTCGGGCGTGCCGTACCCGCTCGATATCAACGCCGCCTCGATGGACGAACTCCGGATGCTCCCTGGCGTCGGCAAACAGCGCGCGGGCAACATCGTCGTCGAGAGGCCCTACGACAGTTCCGAAGAGGCCGATGAAGAGCACGACCTCAATCTCTCGCGGTTCTGTGCGACACAGCGGCCAGAACGGGCTCAGTGACGAAACCCGAAGCGACGATCGAGCCCGCCCGCGAGATTCAAGTTCGAGGCCGCGGTACGACGGCGTAGTGGCAGTTTCGTTCGATCTGTTCGGGACGCTCGTTGCGGCGGCGATGCCGGACGACCCGGCGATGGCGGTCGCCGAAGAACTCGAAGCGCACGGCGTCGACGTACCGGCGGATTTCGGTGCCGCCTATCGGGAGATGCACATCGACGCACCGGAGGGAGTCGAGGTTCCCCTTCCCGCCCACGTCGCCGCCGCGCTGGCGGCCCGCGGCGTTTCCGCGACGAACAACGCCGCGCCCCGGGCGGTCGTCGCCGCGTTCGATCCGACGGTTACGCGTAGAGATGGCGCACTCGACGCAATCGAAGCGGCGGCCGAGCGCGGCCCTATCGGTCTCTGTTCGAACTGCAGCGTCCCCGAACTGGTCGGGAGAACGCTCGTCCGCACGGGGCTCCTGGGACGATTCGACGCCGTCGTCACGAGCGTGGGGTGCGGCTGGCGAAAGCCGGATCCGCGGGCCTTCGAGACGGTCGCCGACGGCCTCGGTGTCACCCCCGATTCCCTCATCCATGTCGGCGATGACCCGGAAACTGACGGCGGAATCGAGACGACCGGCGGGCGATTTCTCGACGTGTCCGATCGGCCGCTTTCGACGCTCGAAGCATATCTGGAGTCGGAGCCGTGATGCATCTCGATCCGGGACTCGCGCTCGTCGTTGCCGTTATACTCGCGGGATTCCTCGAGGCGACGATCGGTGAGCCGCCCGGCCGATATCATCCGGTCGAGCTCTGGGGGACGCTCATCGAGCGACTGAAAACGAGACAGTTCGACGCGCCGAGGCTTTCGGGAGCGATCTATGCCGTTTTCGTCCCGCTTTCGAGCGCGCTGGTCGTCTACGGAGCGGTAGGGGTCGCACAAGGAGTACACCCCATCGTCGCCGCGGCGCTCGCGGGCGTCACTCTGTGGATTTCGTCCAGCCTCCGTATGTTGCTCAAAAGCGCTCGTCGGGTCATCGAGGCGAGCAACGAGGACGCCGAGGCGGCCCGAGACGCACTCTCGGCACTTGTCGGCCGCGAGACGGACGGGTTATCGCCCGAATTAATCCGTAGCGCAGCGATCGAAAGCCTCGCCGAGAACCTCTCAGACGGACTGGTCGCGCCGTTGTCGGCGTTTCTCGTGCTCTCGTTCGTCTCGGTTCCCGCCGCGGCCGCGGGGGCGGCGTTCGTCAAAGCTGTCAACACGATGGACTCGATGTTCGGCTACCCGGGACCGTTCGGGTGGGGGAGCGCCCATTTGGACGACCTCGTTATGTTCGTCCCCGCTCGGGTGTCGGCCGTCCTCGTCGGTTTCGCGGCCGGTGACCCCGAATCCCTTCTTCGTTCGCGCCGATACGCCCATAAGCCCGCGTCACCGAACGCCGGATGGCCCATGGGAACGCTCGCCGCGGCGCTGCACGTTCGACTCGAAAAGCCCGACGCGTACGTCCTCAACGACGTCGCCGCCGAGCCGACAGCGAGCGACGGAGCGAAGGCGATACGCACGACGAAACGGGCGGGAGTCGTTACCTACGTACTCGTCGCCCTCGTGGGGGTACTTCGATGGCTGTAGCTCCTCGCGGAGTGATTCGATGGTGCTGAACGGCGTCTTCGGCGGACTCCGCGGCGCGATCGCGTTTCTCACCCGACTACCGATACGAACCGACGCGGACGACTGGGATCGATTCCGGACATTCCCCGCCGCCTTCCCGCTCGTCGCCTACCCCATCGGTGCGATAGCCTCGATTCCGTTTCTCCTCGACGGGCCGGAAGCGCCCGTCGCATTCGGATATCTGTTCGTCCTCGTCGCACTCGTCGGAATTCCCCATCTCGATGGCGTCGCGGATCTCGGGGACGCTTTCGCCGCACACGGCGACGATGCCCGTCGTCGGGCGTTAATGGACACGAACACTGGCGTCGGTGCGATCGTCGCGGTCGTCCTCGTCTTCGTCGGACTCGCTCTGGCGGCCTTCGAACTCGCCGCCTTTCCCGTTTTCGTCGCCGCTGGACTCGTCGTCGCCGCCGAAGTCGGCGCGAAACTTGGGATGGCGACCGTCGCCTGTCTGGGAACCGCGAACCACGAAGGTCTCGGCTCAGCGTTCACGCGGGGATCGGAGCCAGCGCTTCTTCTCGGACCTGCGCTCGTCTCGCTTCCGGCGATCCTTATCGCGCCATTTCCGGCCGGCATCGCGACCGTCATCGTGGGACCTCTCGTCGCCGCCGGCCTCATTCGGTGGGCCGATCGAGCCCTCGGCGGCGTCAACGGCGATGTCTTCGGTGCGGCGAACGAGTTGGGCCGAGTGATCGGGCTCCACGTGGGGGTGATCGTATGGACGCTCTGGTGATGTGCGGGGGGGTGGGAACGCGGCTCGACCGCGGCGAGAAACCGCTCGTCGAAATCGGCGGCGAGACGATGCTGGCGCGCGTTCTCGACGCACTCGAAGCGAGTCGAATCGACGGAATCTACGCTGTCACATCGTCGCGGACGCCGCGGACGACCCAATGGGCGGAACGACGTGACGGCGTCGAGGTGATCGAAACCGCGGGCGACGGCTACGTCGCGGATCTGACGGGCGCGCTCGAACGCGTCGAGCGGCCGGTCTTGACGGTCGTCTCCGACCTGCCGCTTCTCTCCGGTGAGGTCGTCGATCGAACGATCGACGGCTACGAATCCGGCGCGTCGACCGTCTGCGTACCCGCCGAACTCAAACGGCAACTCGACGTCAGCGTCGAGACGACTCGGGCCCATGGCGGCCGAACGCTCGCGCCGACGGGGCTGAACGTCGTCGGTAAGGACGACGCGGAGACGATACGCGTCAGCTACGACGCGCGGCTGGCGGTCAACGTCAACCGACCCGAGGACATCGACGCGGCCGAGGCGCTCGCGGATCACGTTTTTGAGACGCGGGTGAGCGACGATGGATCCTGACAGCGTCGACGACGTGGGGCGCGTTCCGCACGGATCGAGCGACGAATCGGGGGTGCTGGATCTGAGCGCGAATATCAACCCCCGAACGCCCGAAGGAACCCGAGGAGTCTACGAAGCGGCCTTCGAGGACGCCCGATCGTACCCGAACGACGCGTATCCGGAATTTCGGGAGGCGGCCGGCGAGTACGTCGGCTGCGATCCCGGGGCAATCGTCCCGACGCCCGGCGGGCTGGCGGCAATTCGTCTCGCGATCGGCGCCACGGTCGCGCCGGGTGATCGCGTGCTCGTTCCCTACCCCTCCTTCGGCGAGTACACGAGAGAGGTCAAATTGGCCGGCGGCGAGGCGGTCTTCGTCCGCCACGGCGAACTGCTAGAATGCGATCCGTCGGGGTGTGCGATGGCGATCGTCTGTACGCCGAACAACCCGACCGGCGACTGTTATCCGGCGGCCGATCTTCGCGCGTTCGCCGACCGGTGTGCGGCGGTCGGAACGACGCTGCTCGCCGACGAATCGTTCCTCGGGTTCACGAACCGGACCTCGCTCGCCGGCCGGGAAGGCGTCGTCGTCGCCCGGTCGCTGACGAAGCTCT
>CAZLHT010000175.1:0-4095 GCA_964559185.1 uncultured Natronomonas sp. | reverse complement strand
TTCGACCCTGTCTGAACGCTCAATCGAAATAGAAGTCCTCTCCCGACCGTTTTCGAACGTCTAAACAAGCCCCGTGCCGTCTTATCACTCGACGACGTTTTGTTCGCGGAACCGCTCGATTTCCGCATCGGAGTAGCCGTAGCGCTCGAGCACGTCGTTCGTGCTCGCGCCCAGTTCCTGCGGTGCGATCTCGAGTCTGGTTCCGAGGGCCGAAAAGTGAACCGGGTGGTCGATCATATCGGCTGTTTCGTGGTTTTCTCGCTCCATCTGGCGGTGAAGCCCTCGACGTTTGACATATTCGTCCTCCCACACCGAGTGCGTGTCGTGGATCGGGCCAGCGGGAACGCTGTATCTGTGGAGCCGTTCGATCCACGCGTCCGCGGGGCGCGAATCGAGGGCCGATTCGATTTCGTTCACGAGGGCCTCGCGGTTGTCAAGTCGGTCTTCGACGGTCGAAAAGCGCTCGTCTTCGTATAGATCCGCTCGCTCAATGGCGTCGCAGAGATCGCTCCAGAGGCTGTCCGTCCCGGTCGCGATGATCAAGAGTTCGCCGTCGCCGCACTCGAAGGAACCGAATGGGGCCATCGACGGGTGACGAGTGCCCGCACGCGGGAACGGTTCGCCCGTCCCGAACGAATGGCCTGCGCGAAGCGTGAGCCACGAGATCGCCGCGTCGAACATCGGCACTTCGATCCACTCCCCCTCGATCCGACCCCGTTCGCGGGCGTACAGCGCCGCGAGGACGCTCTGGGTTGCGTACATCGCGGCGGCGAGATCGCCGCTCGGGAGTCCGGACCACACAGGCGGACCGTCCGCCTCGCCCGTCATGCTCATGATCCCGCTCATCGCCTGGATGAGCATGTCCCACGCCGGGACGTCCTCGTAGGTACTGTTTCGACCGAACCCGGTCACGGAACAGTAGATGATCTCCGGGTTGCGTTTGCGGACGTCCTCGTAGCCGAGGTTGTACGACTCGGCGCGGCCCGACTTCGTGCTTTCGATGAACACGTCCGCTTCCGAGACCAACCGGTGGGCGATTTCCTGCCCAGCCTCGCTCTTTAGATCGAGCGCGACGCTGCGTTTGTTCCGGTTGACCGTATTGAAATACGCAGGCGCAGGCTGGATGTTTCGAGATCGGTCGCCGCGACCGACCGCCTCGATCTTGATCACTTCGGCACCCATGTCGCCGAACGTCATCGAGGCGAACGGCCCGGCCAGAACCTGCGTCAGATCGACGACCGTCACGCCCTCGAGCGGTAGAACATCCGAGTCCAGATCTACGGGATCCATATACGTCGCCCCGTAGACGGGGACACCAATAGGCATTGCGTCATGGTTTGGTGGGCGTCCCCCGGAATGAATCGTCGGCCGGGTACACTCAAGTCCCCCCCGCTCGACACCCCCGAACGTCCGCGGCGACGCGGCACAGCCACCATGTACGACGACGTCACCTACGACATCGACGAGGGCATCGCCACGATAACGATGAATCGCCCTGACGTGTACAACGCGTTCACCCGGGAGACGATCCTCGAACTCAACGACGCCATTCGACGCGCGCGCGATGACGACGGCGTCTACGCGATCGTACTGACGGGGGCAGGGAACGGTTTTTGCGCCGGTGCGGACGTCACCGGCATGTCGGATTGGGAGGACATTCACATGGAGGAGTACGCGGGCTTCCTCTGGGCGGTCCAGAACGTCGTCCGCCAACTCCGGGAGGCGGCCACGCCGAGCGTCGCCGCGGTGAACGGTCCCGCCGTCGGCGCGGGCTGTGACTTCGCGCTCGCCTGCGACGTGCGGATCGTCGGCCCCGAGGCGGTCCTCAGAGAAGGGTTCGTCAACGTCGGCTTGATCCCCGGCGACGGCGGCGGGTGGCTCCTTCCGCGGCTGATCGGCGAGGCGAAGGCCAAGGAGTACCTCCTGACCGGACGAAAGATCACGCCGACCGAGGCCGTCGAACTGGGGCTGGCCGTTGAGAAGGCCGACGATCCGCTCGCTGGCGCTCGGGAGTTCGCCGAGGAACTCCGGGATCTGCCGGCGATGGCGGTCCGCCACACGAACCGATTGATCGATCCCCAACAGTCCTTCGAGGAGTACTGTGAGCGCGCTATCGCCTACCAGTGGGACTGCGTGAATGACGACGAACACGCCGAAGCGGTCGCCGCCTTCGGCGAGAAGCGCGAACCGGAGTACGATCGCGACTACTCATGACCGGCGTTCGAAAAACTGCGGGGACGAACCGAGCGATGTCTAGAACAGCGACGGAACGCCGTCTTTCTTCAGCGCGTCCGCGATCTGGTTCTTCTGAATCTCGTCCGAACCGGCCGCAAGCCGACGGCCCCGCGCCAGCCGATAGAGGTACTCGAGGGGATGCCCTCGCTGGTAGCCGTTCGCGCCGTGGATCTGTAGCGACTCGCTGACGACCTTCTCGACCATCTCCGAGGAGTACAGCTTCGCGAGCGACGTCTGGAGGCGGTCGGGTGCCTCTCCCCGGTTGTGCGCGTCGAGTGCCGCTCGGTACGCCAGTGCGCGAGAGGCTTCCAGTTCCTTGGCCATGTCCGCGAGCTTCCACTCGATGCCCTGGAAATCGCCGATCGGCTGTCCGAACTGTTCGCGCTGGCCGGCGTACTCTATCGCCTTATCGAGCGCACAGCGCGCCATCGAGTTCGCGAAGGTAACGCTGCCGATCCGCTCCCAGTTGAGCGCCTTGAGCTGCTGTTTGAATCCTTCCTTCCCCCGCGTGAGGACGTTCTCGGTGGGGACGCGGACGTCGTTCATGTAGAACTGCGTCTGGGTGTGTTCGGCCATGTTCGTGTAGTGTTGGGCTATCTCGACGCCGTCGGCGTCGAAATCGACGATCAAAGAGCCGAGCCCCTCGGGGAACTTCGCCCACGTGACCGCCGCCGCGGAGTGAGGGACGTTACTCACCCAGATCTTTTCGCCGTTGATCACGAGATCGTTGCCGTCCTCCTCGACGTGCGTGTTCATCGAACCGACGTCGGATCCCGACTCGGGTTCGGATATCGCGACCGCGATTGCGCTATCTTTCTTGCCTCCGATCATCGGCGGGAGGTATCGCTCTTTCGCCTCTTCGGTGCCGAACATATCGATCGCACGCGGGGCGACCATCTGCTGATTGAAGAGATACTCCGCGGTGTCGGGACAGACCCGTCCCACGGCTTCGATGCTCAACATCGCGTCGAACTCGGTCATTCCGCCGCCGCCGTACTCCATCGGGAAATTTATGCCAAGAAAGCCATGCTCGGCGAGCGTCGAGATGTTGTCCCAAGGGACTTCGCCGTTCCACTCGAATGCGTCGTCAGAGAACTCTCTTTCGGCTACGTCCTCTAGTGAGGACACCAACATTTGCTGTTCGTCGGACAGGTCGAACATACCCGCTATTTCGATGCTCGGATGTTAAAATTTCCCACCGACGAATTGGCTCGTTTGCCAACGGTTATCCCTTGATTTGAAGGCGGCGTCGATGGACGTTCGACTCGCTCGCGGGAACGTTCGCTTCCACTCGGAGTACGGCGGTTCACTCGAGTACGACGATCTCGTCGCCGGACCGAATCACTCCGCCCTCGACGATGTCTGCCCGGAGTCCCCCCCGGTGGACGAGCGCCTCTCGAACGCCGTCTTTCGTGAGCCGCCGGAGGTGATCGCACGGTTCGCACAGTCGATTCCCTCGACAGACCACGTCGCCGATCCGGAATCGGAATTCGACGAGGTGATTCAGCGCCACCCCGCTGGTTTCGACGTTCCGGCGGTGTTCGCCGGGAGCGAGTTCGATATCGGCGTCACGTTCGATCGCATCGATGGCCTCTCGTTCGATCAGCGTGAGGTCGTAGCCGTCCACGCGATCCTCGTCCGGGCTCCACCTGACGAACGTTCCCGTCTCGTTTTCGCAAAAGTATCGATCCCCGCGGAGCCCGCCTCCTGCGACGGCCTCCACTTCGGCTCGCTCGGACATCTCGGCTTCCGCCTCCGGGGCGATGAAAATCCGTTCCGCGGTTCCCTCGTTATTCATGGTCCCCTTTCTCGATCCGACAGTAAATATCTACGTGCGCTCTTTCGAAGCGGAGAAATATC
>CAZLHT010000174.1:0-4110 GCA_964559185.1 uncultured Natronomonas sp. | reverse complement strand
CGGATGGCGGTCTGCTGTAGTTCCTCGTCGCCCTCGATACCGCCTTTGGGAAATTCCCAATCGCCGGGACGGGACTTGAGCAGCAGGTACTCGCGCCGGCCACGCGTATCGCGAAAGAGGATGGCTCCCGCGCTCGTGGCCTCTATCATTATTACCACTTGGTAAACGGCCATCCGATAAAGGGGTGTCGGACGGTTTCCCGCCAACGAGGCCGATTATCCGTGGGTCCCACCGGTTCGCCGATGGATGCGCTTTTGGCGCTCCGACGTCCACGATTGCACATGCCTTTCGTCACCACACTAACGCTGCAGAGCGGGGACCGAAATGTCCTCGAGCGCGTCGTCGGGGATATCAAGCGACGAGCGGAACGCAAGGGTGTCGAACTCCGTGGTCCCCACGCCGAATCGCCGATCGACGTTTCCGTTCCCCAATCGAAACGCCTCGGGATCGGGGATCGATCGTTTCGAACCTGGCGGTATACGGTCTACGAACGACGCATGGAAGTCGTCGGACACGACGAATTCGCGCGCGACGTCGCCGGTCGGGAGTTTCCGGAAGGGATCCACATCGACGTGGACGTAGAGCGGGTGTCCAGCCCCGGACGCGAATGATTTTCGCCGCCCATCGACGAGCCGACGGCGTGGACTGACGACGGCGTGGACTTATATCTGTCCGGGAGCATCGTCCGATATGAGCGTCGACGGCGATCGATTGATCGAACTGCGTCGGGAGTTTCACCACCATCCAGAGCCGGCCTGGTGTGAGTTCTGGACGACCGCCCGCATCGTTGAGGAACTCCGATCGATCGGCGTCGACGAATTTTACGTCGGTCGCGACGCGCTCGCCGATGACCGCCGATCCGTCCCGGACGAGGCGGAGATGGAACCGTGGATGGATCTGGCTCGCGAAGCCGGTGCCGATCCGGACGTCCTCGAAGCGATGACCGGGGGGTGGACCGGTGCGATCGCCGTCCTCGAGTGCGGACCGGGGGCGACGATCGGCGTTCGGGTCGATATCGACGGCCTCCCACGCGAGGAATCGAGCGACGAAAGCCACGAACCAGCGCGAAAGGGCTTTCGGTCGGAGACGGACGCGATGCACGCCTGCGGCCACGACGCCCACGCGACGATCGGGCTGGGGATCATCGAAGCGATCAGGAAGAGCGACTTTTCGGGGACACTGAAGGTCTTCTTCCAACCCGCAGAGGAGACGATCGGCGGCGGCAAGCCGATGGCCGAATCCGGACACCTCGACGACGTCGAGTACCTCTTCGCGATCCACGTCGGGCTGGATTATCCCACCGGCGAGATCGTCGGCGGGATCAACGATTTCCTCGCAGTGACGCAGTTCTACACCACCTTCGAGGGCCATCCCGGCCACGCCGGGGCCAAACCGGAAAAGGGACGAAACGCCGTCCAGGCGATGGCGACGGCGGTCGGAAATCTCTACGGGATCGAACGCCACAGCGACGGTCCGTCCCGGGTCAACGCCGGCCGCGTGGGCGGCGGAACCGCGACCAACATCATCCCCGACGAGGCGTTCATCCACGGCGAGGCGCGAGGGGCCACGACGGAGATCCGCGATTACGTCTTTGATCGGGCCCGGGACGTCTTCGAGGGGGCGGCGATTTCTCACGACTGCGAGGTGGACGTACTCGTCGAGGGGGACGCACCCTCCGCCGAGAGCGACGCCGAGCTGGTCGATATCGTCGGAGACGCCGCCCGGGCGCACCCCGACGTCGAACGGGCGACGCGGCGCGGCACGATCGGCGGCAGCGAGGACGCGACGTTTCTGATGCGGCGCGTCCAGCGAAACGGCGGGTTGGCGACCTACCTCGCGGTCGGGACCGACCATCCCAGCGGACACCACACCTCCACGTTCGACGTCGACGAGGCGTCGCTCCGGCTCGGCGTCGACGTGGTGAGCGACGCGATCGTGCGCGTGGGCGAGCGCAGACCGTAGATCGAAACCGAGTACCGACGAAACACCCTTGTAATCGGCCGGACTCGTTCGACTACATCGATGACCGAAACGCACGAAGTCGTGATCGTCGGCGGTGGGATCGTCGGTTCGTCCGTCGGGTACCACCTCGCCCGTTCCGGCGTCGACACCCTGTTGATCGATCGAAACGACGCGGGGCGCGCGACGGACGCGGGAGCCGGGATCATCTCCCCGGCGACGAGCAGTCGAACGGCCGACGACGACTGGTTTGAGTTCGCGACCGAAGCGGTCGCGTACTATCCCGAGTTGAACGAGCGTCTCGTATTGGAAGGGGCCGAAGAGACGAGCTACAGACGGCAGGGGACGATCGCGGTCGCGATCGATCAGGACGAACTTGAGCCCTACGAGGAGGCGATGGCACGAATCGAAGGGCGGGATCTCGACAGCGTTGAGGAGATCGACCCGGACGAGGCGGTCGAGCGGTTTCCCGCTCTCGCTGAACCGAAGCGAGCGTTTCACAATCCGGAGGCGGGGCGAGTGGACGGGCGGGCGTTCGCGGACGCGCTGCTCGCCGCGGGGGAGACCCACGGACTAAAGACATGCGACGCCGAGGTCGCCTCGCTGCGAATTCGGGACGGAGACGTATCCGGGGTCGGAATCGACGTGGGAACGAAAATCGATGCGAACGACGTCGTCGTCGCCGGGGGGGCGTGGTCGCCAGCGTTCGGCGACGAACTCGGCGTCCGTCTGCCGGTCGAACCACACCGCGGGCAGGTCGCGCACCTCTCGCTTCCGGAGACCGAGACAGTTTCGTGGCCGATCCTCAACGGATTCAGACACCACTACGTCGTCCCGTGGCCGGACGGACGGCTCATCTTCGGCGCGACGCGGGAGTCGGACGTCGGGTTCGATCCTCGGCTGACCGCCGGAGGTGTACGCGAGGTGCTGAGAGAGGGGCTCCGCGTCGTTCCGGGGCTGGCGGACGCGACGCTAGAGGAACTTCGTGTCGGACTTCGACCGGTTTCGGCGGATCGGCTACCGATTCTCGGTGCGATTCCGGGGATCGATGGCGCGTACGTCGCGACGGGTCACGGCGCAACCGGGTTGATGCTCGGCCCCTACAGCGGCAAAATCGTCGCCGAAGCCGTTCGAGGACACGAATCGACGGTTCCCGGTCACTTCTCGGTTTCGCGCTTCGACGACGGAACGCCGACATCGTAAAGACGTTCAGCCGAGCCGTTCGGCCAGATGGACGAGAATCGGCGCATCGGCATCTTCGACGAATCGAGCGAGTTCTTGGCCCGTTTCGGCGTCCTCGACGATCACCGTCGGAATTAACTCGATATCGTACGCCTCGACTTCGGGACCGATCTTCGATCCGTCGTCGGCTTTCTCGACGGGGTAGTGTTCGACGCTTTCGACGCCGGCGACGTCCAGCGCCGCGCCGAAATCCGGCAACTGCGATCGACAGTCGGGACACCAATCGCCGGCCCAGACCTTCACGACGACGTCGTCGGCCACCGATTCGAATACCCCGATCGCGTCGTCGTAGGAGTTCGCGTCCCAGACGGGGTTGGGGCGCATCGTTTCGAGTTCCATACCGTCCGTATTCGTCGGCGGCTTCTTAAACGACGCGCTCGATCGGTTCCGGTACGTTCGTCCCCGAGTTCTCGAAGCGCGAATCCCTCACGAACGCTCGAGGCGCGAATGGGGGTTATCGTGAAAGTCGAAAGACGTGCTCTCTGTCGGCACCGCAACTCGGACACGTGTACTGGTAGACGATTCGTCGACCGTTCGATTCACTCGTCCAGCTTCCGACCTCGTCGACGTACCCACAATCTGGACACTTCGTGTCGGTGTTTTCGTATCGACTCCGCAATCGGTCGAGCGGCGTTGTCCCGAATGTGCTACATGTTGCCATATACCAATATAACTGCTCCATCGGAATAAACGTATCTGTCCGACGTATCCGTGGCGAATTCATCGACTAGTGAATACGGCGAGCCGGACCGCGTTTTCGATTCCGTCCCACTCCATCGACGTTTTATATCAGTGTCCCGAATCGACGACCAATGAATAGGGGCATCCTCGGTACGATCGGCTCGCCGTTGGTGCAGGTCGAATCGCCTCCCGGCTCCGTCGTAGCCGCGAAGATCGAATCGAAAAACC
>CAZLHT010000173.1:0-4116 GCA_964559185.1 uncultured Natronomonas sp. | reverse complement strand
TCGAGGCGGCGATCGAGAGGTTCCGGACGGCGGTCAACGACTACCGCGTCCGCGGACTCGGGCGCGCGCCGGTCGAACTCGCCAAGTTCGGCAACGAGTACATCCAGCGTCACGAGCCGTGGAAGCTCACCGACGACGAGCCCGAGAAAGCCGCACAGGTCATCCGCGATTGTGTCCAGCTCTCGAAGGCGATCGCCGTGTTGATGGGGCCGGTATTGCCCGGGAAGGCGACCGATCTGTGGGCCCAACTCGGCGAGGACGGCGACGTGGCCGACGCAGACCTCGAAGAGGCGCTCTCAGCCCCGCCCACCGAGTTTGACGCCCCCGAGGAACTGTTCGAGAAGATCGAGGACGACCGCGTCGAGGAACTCAACCGACAGCTGGAAGAACGCGTCGAGGCCGCGGCCGAGGGTGAGGACGGAGCAGAGAAAAACGACGACAATGAGCACGGAACCGACGCCGCTCCGGACGACCTCGAACCGATTGCCGACGATCGAGTGAGCTTCGAGACGTTCGAAGAATTCGATTTCCGCGTCGGCGAGATTCTATCGGCCGAGCCGATCGAGGGGGCCGACGAACTCGCGAAGCTCGACGTCGATATCGGCCTCGAGAGGCGACAGATCGTCGCCGGTATCAAACGGCTTCACGACCTCGAGTCGCTTCCGGGAACTCGGATCGTCGTCGTCGCAAACCTCGAGAAGGGCGAACTCTTCGGCGTCGAATCCGATGGGATGTTGCTGGCGGCGGGCGAGGAGGCGGATCTGTTGACGACGCGTGGGGATGCCGAACCGGGGACGAAAGTGCGATGAACGACGACGATTCGGCGAACGGCCCGGCGGACGACAGGAACGACCCGGAAGACGAATCGGTCGAATCGGCGGACGAATCGGTGAGCCCGACCGGCGACCCGCGTGGTCCGGCGAACGGGGCGGACGAGGAGCCGCCCGAATCCGATGATGGATGGCGATTTACGCTGGAAGATATCGAACAACGCGAAGCGGAGGCGGCCGCCGAAGCCGAAGCGCGATCGAGCCGGAGCGAGCCGATCGAGGCCGGCGATCTCTCCCTCGATGGGACTGCCTTCGTCATCCTCGGCGTCGTCTTCACGCTGTTCGTCATCTCGCGGCTGGTGGTCTGATAGCCACCCGTCGGTGGTCCCGGCGGTTCCCAACGGCGACTCGATGCGCCGAACGTAACCCCCGATCTCCGACCGAAGCGTTAACCACAAAGAAGCCGTACGCGGGATATGGCCGAACTGTTCGGGCTCTCGGTGCCGTTCCTGCTCGTCC
Organism: uncultured Natronomonas sp.; assembly: GCA_964559185.1. GTDB lineage: Archaea > Halobacteriota > Halobacteria > Halobacteriales > Haloarculaceae > Natronomonas. Next base: position 2,827 of record CAZLHT010000173.1, on the reverse strand, counting down.
TCGTCGGGGCGGCCCTGATGATCATGGAGGCGTTCGCCCCTGGCGCGCACTTCATCGTCGTCGGGATCGCGCTGCTCGCAGCGGGATTGGCCGGGCTGGTGATCGGTCCGCTGCTTCCAGCCGCCGCGCTGCCGCTCGTGTTGGCGGCGATCGTCCTCGTCGCCGGCGGAACGGCGCTGTACGGCTACCGCCAGTTCGATTTCTACGGCGGAAAGGGAACCGGACAGACGAGCGATTCGGCGTCGCTGCGGGGGAAGACGGGTCGGGTCACCCAGCGCGTCACCCGACGCGACGGCGAGGTGAAACTCGAAGGTGGCGGATTCAATCCGTACTATCAGGCCAGAGCGCTCGACGGCGCAATCGAGGAGGGAGAGGAGGTGATGGTCGTCGACCCCGGCGGCGGAAACGTGCTCAAAGTCGAATCGCTCTCGGCGCTCGAAGACGGGATCGACCGAGAACTCGCCGCCGACCGCGATCGACGCGATTGCGACGAGCGCGATCGAGAGGGCGAGGCAGTCTAAAGAATACGGCGAGCGTTCCACGGGTCACCTGCCGCGTGGTCGTTTACCGGGGCTAGCCCAACCGCGCTTCCCACTCGTCGGCCGACATCGATTCGGCGGTGACGCCGCCCGGTTCCTGCGCCAACAGCGAGACCGCAGCGTCGTCCATCGCGTCGGGGTCGAGGATCGACCTGCGCTCGCGTTCGGGCAGGTGATCCCAGAAGGCGGTCTCGACGCGCCCGCCGGGATCGAGACAGTTGACATTTATCTCGGGGTCGAGCTCGTACGCCAGCGTCCTCGAAAAGCCCTCGAGCGCCCACTTCGAGGCGACGTAGGGGCCCCAGCCAGCGGAACCACGGCGGCCGAGCCCCGAGGAGATGTTGATTACGTTCCCGGATTCGATCGCGGGGATGGCGTGTTTCGCACAGAGAAACGGACCGGTGACGTTGACGTCCATGATGAGCCGCCAGTCCTCGGCGTCGATTTTCACTATCTCGCGGTGCTCGTCGTAGAGGCTCAACAGGCCGACCGCCGCGTTGTTGACGAGCCCGGTAAGCTCGCCGTACTCGTCGACGGTGGCCTCGACGAGCGCCTCGACGGCCGCCTCCTCGGTCACGTCCGCGGGTGCGACGAGCGTCTCCCCCTCGGCTTCGGCCGCGACAGCTTCGAGATCAGTCTCGTTCCGCGCCGAAAGGACCGTGTTCGCGCCCTCGCGGGCGAATCGTTCCGCCATCGATCGACCGAGCCCCCGGCTCGCGCCGGTGACGATCACCGTCTCCTCGTCGAGTCGTCCCATGGACGTTCGGTCGACGGGAGCGGACAAAAATTCGATGGAGATACCGTTTTGTCCGCCCCGTTCGTCGAAGCGGGTATGACACGGACGGTTGTCATCGCCGGCGTCGGACCGGGACTCGGAGAATCACTCGCTCGACGGTTTCTCGAAGAGGGCTGTCGGATCGGGCTCTTCGCCCGCTCGGAGGAGTATCTCGAAGAACTGTCGGACGAACTGGGCGAGGACGCCCTCGCCGTACCGACGGATATTACCGATCCGGCGTCGGTCGAGGCTGGCTTCGAGGCGGTCCGAGACGAGTTCGGCCCAGTGGACGTCCTCGTCAATCACGCCAGCGGCGGCGCGTGGCAGGGCCTCTGTAAAATTTCGCCGAAGGCATTCGAGAACGCGTGGCGGGTTTCGGCGTACGGCGGGCTGTTGTGCTCGCAGGAAGCCGTCTCCGACATGCTCGAGGGAGACGGTGGCACGGTTATCTTCACCGGTGCGACCTCTGCAATCCGCGGGCGCGGCGGGGCCGTCGGATTCAGCGCCGCGAAGTTCGCCGTCCGCGGGCTGGCCGAATCGATGGCCAGAGAGCTTGGCCCCGAAGGTATCCACGTCGCTCACGTCGTCATCGACGGACAGATCCTGCCGCCGGGCGGTGCGACCGAAACGGATCGCGACGACGAGTTTCTCGACCCCGATGCGATCGCCGATTCGTACTGGCATCTCGTCACCCAAGACCGGACGTCGTGGACGCTGGAGTTGGATCTCCGGCCGCACGTCGAGCAGTTCTAGGGTCTCCTCAGCAATTCGGCTGCCGTTGTGCGTCCGCCGCGAACAGGTGAAACACGGTTTAGTACCGGCGGAAACTACGAGAACGCATGAGTGCTGAAAACCCGACAGTCACGGTATACTCCGATTACGTGTGCCCATTTTGCTATCTGGGACGCGAGTCCCTCTCGCAGTATCAAGAAACGCGCGACGACGAGTTGGAGATCGAGTGGCACCCGTTCGACCTGCGTTCCCAAAAGCGCCACCCCGACGGGACCATCGATCACGACGTCGACGACGGGAAAGACGACGAGTATTTCGAGCAGGCGAAACAGAACGTCCGGCGACTCGCCGAGAAGTACGGCGTCGAGATGGACCTCGAAATCGCCACCGACGTCGACTCACTACCGGCGCAGATCGTCTCGTATTACCTGCGCGAACACGACGACTACGGGACCTGGTTAGCCTTCGATGAGGCCGTGTTCGCGGCGCTGTGGGAGGAGGGTCGCGACATCGGCGACACCGAACTATTACTCGAACTCGCCACCGAGGCCGGAGCCGATTCCGAGGCGGTTCGATCGGCGCTCGACGATGAGGAACTTCGTGAGGAAGTCCGAGAGCGGTTCGCCGAGGCCCAACGCCACGGCATCACGGGCGTCCCGACGTTCGCCTACGACGGCCACGCCGCCCGCGGTGCCGTCCCCCCGGAACAGTTGAAACGACTTGTCGAGGGCGTTTGAGTTTCGACGTTGCGTCTCCCGACGTCGAGCGGTCAGGTTTCGGT
>CAZLHT010000172.1:0-4137 GCA_964559185.1 uncultured Natronomonas sp. | reverse complement strand
AGTAGCCTACCGGATCCCACGCGCTAGTCCTCGCTCGTCGATGCCCGGGTGGTTCACGTTTTTCCAGCGCTCAGCGAGATGCTCTTCACACCGTACTTCTGGCAGCCATTTGCCGCCCGCTCTGAGATGAACTCGTACTCCGGATTCTCACGGACATCGTCAACCTCGAACCCGGCCGTCTCGATAGGGTTGGTATAGCTGTCGACCTGTGCGGCCCCGCCGATGCAGGCCGCCCAGCGGCCCGCGTCGGACTTGATGCTTTCCGACATCACCACCTCGCTGATGATGGCAGAGCCCGCCAACCTGCTACCGGGCTTCAGCACTCGATGGACCTCCTCGAACACCTGCGTTTGTCGGCAGAGAGGTTGCTCACGCCGTTTTCGGGAGGCGATACGAACTCTTATAATCGCCTCGGAACCTGTGTTGGGGTACTCATGAGTACCATTCTCCCCGCGCTCTGGACCGCCGCCGCGTTGGAGTTCTTCCCCAGGGGGATCACACCGTACTTGCTCGGTGGCTTGCTCATCGGTATCGGAACCGGCGCGATCTATCTCGGGACCGGCATCGCCGCGGGTGCGAGCACGTTCCTGGAAACGACGCTCTCGTACGTTTCGAAGCAAGAACGGTTCCGACAGCCCCGGTTCGTCGAATCGCGCGATTGGCGAGTCGTCTTCACGCTCTGTATCGTCGCCGGGGCGGCGGTCTACGCCGTCCTCTTTCAGGGCGGTATCTGGACGACGGACGTACAGCCGTGGCGGCTCTTCGCCGGCGGCCTCTTGGTCGGCATCGGTACGAGGCTCGGAAAGGGGTGTACGTCCGGGCACGGAATCTGCGGCGTCGGCTCGGCTTCCGGGACGTCGATCGCTAACGTCGCCGTTTTCATGGGGGTCGCGATCGGTACCGCACTCCTCGTCTCGACCACGGGGGTCACGCCATGACCGACGGCGATCGACACCCGCTTTTCATGCCGCTCATCGTGGTCGGCGGTCTCGCGTTCGGCTTCGGGCTCGCTCTCAGCGGGATGGCCCGCCCCGAGATCGTCCTCTCGTTTCTCCAGTTGTGGGACCTCGGACTCCTGTTCGTGATGGGCGGGGCCGTCGCGGTGACAGCGCCCGTCTTTTTCCTCGCCTCCCGCTCGGGCCGAACCGCGCCGTTTACGGGCAGACGCTACGGCCGCCGGCTGAGGTCGATGGATTCGAACGTGCTCGTCGGCGGGGCGGTCTTCGGGGTCGGCTGGGGGCTCTCCGGCATCTGTCCGGGAGCCGCCTATGCGAGCCTCGGAATCGGGAACCTTCCGATCCTGTGGGGCGTCGCCGGCATGTTTCTCGGCGCGTACGGTCAGGGGTTCGTCCGGTCCACGCCGGCGGGACGCGACGAGGTCGATCCCTCGATCTCCGATTGAGTCGAAGCCGCCGTCGCTTCGCGGGGTCGAGAGAGTGGATCGGACTGGAGTACTCACAACTCGCTTGCGAGCTCTCTCCCGAATGGGGATCCGTATTGCCGTCGACGGCGCTTGCCCACGTCCGTCGAACAATTGCGGAGCGAGACGAACGCGGCCCTTCGAGGATCGGCCGACGGCGATCAAAACAGCGCGTCGGAATCGTGGAGGACGGTCGCCGGTCCCCCGACTTCCCAGACGCGCGTGTCGATCCCCAACTCGGCGATCTCGTCTTCGACTCGATCGACGTACCCAGCCGTCGTGTTGACGTACACGGACGCGCCGGTATCGGTCGAGAAGTACACCGGGAGTCCCTCCTCGCGAAGCGCCCGAACCGTCTCGAATACCTCGAGGGTCTCCGGTTTCCAGTAGACCCAGGCGGATGGTCCCGTCATCGTCGTCGCCGCCAGCGACAGCGAATCGTGCTCTGCGAGTTCGAACGTTCGATCGAAATCCGCCTCTCGGAGGGCATTTCGCATCGTCGCGATCTGCTCGTGGATGTGCGCCAATCGAGCCTGAAACATGTGGCTGTCGGCGGCCTCTTCGTGGGCGTGGGCGGTGTGTTTGAACGCCGGGATCTCCGCGCCCACGATCCGGAGTTCCGATTCGAGCGCTGTTTCGATCCGCTCGGAGCGACAGTCCGCGTCGTCGAGCCCGGTCCGGAGGTGCGAAAAGCCCCCCGTGACCGCGCGGGCGGCCGACGAGGACCCTCGGCGGGCGATCGTCGACAGTTCGGGGCGACTCGACTCCAGTCCGGCGGCTTCGGCCAGTGCGACGGCGGCGGCGGCGAACCCGGACGACGAGGAGCCGAAGCCGATGTTCGTGGGGAAATCGTTGACCGATTCGATGCGGACCCGGTGGTCGATCCCGGCGCGCGCTCTGACGTGATCGACGACGCCGCGGAGCCGATCGGCCCCCATCTCGTCGATCCGCTCGCCGTCGACGACGTAGCGATCCGACGACAACTCGGGATCGAATTCGGCGGTGGTCTTCGTGTGACTCGGTGCGGTGCAGACGGAGATCGAATCGTGGTACGGGAGCCGGAGCGTCTCGTCGCGCATCCCGTGGTATTTGACCAGCCCCTGTATCGGGTGGGCCATCGCGGTCGCTTTCATACCGATTCCTCCGAGGGACGAGCCTTTGTCCTTTCGTTAGCGTTCGCACGTCCACTCGGCTAGCGGTGTTTATCCCGACTCGATGGGGATACGTTCGGCGTTTTCGAGAGCTCCCGTACGGTTTCGTGCACCCCCACCACGAACGCCGGAACGACGACCATGAACAGGTGCTCTTCGATCGGAATTCCGAACAGTTCGTACCCGGTGCGGATCGTGATCTCGAAGATCCCGACTTCCAGGCTGTACCAGTCCCAGAGGTACGCGATCGGATACAGTGCGGCGATCGTCCGAGCCGCACTTCGAAGCGCCTGCGCGTAGTAGAGCAGCCCAAACGCGACCGTCCCGAATGCGATCTCGGTGGCGAGGTAGGTGTAGGGACCGAACGCGGCGATATCCGGGAGCGTCGATCCGGAGAGCGGTCGGAACCAGACCGCCACGAACAGGAGGGCGAAAAAGACGTACGCCCCCCGGATCAAAAGCATCGTCGCGAGCGCCGGATGCGATCGCCCGGCCACGAAAGCGATCGAACCGAAAACCAACGCCCCGGTCGGTGCGAACGCCGGAAACAGTCCCCCGATCGTCCCCCACAGCACCCCGACGAGCCCGATCATCACCAGAGAGAACGCCAGCGTTCTCGCGCGTTCGGGTCCGAGCAGTACCGAGACGGTCCGTTTGTCGATCGACCGATCGTACTGGTAATCCTGCTCGTCGTCGACGATCTTCACGCCCGCGAGCGTCACGAGGAACACGAGCGAAAATCCGAGCGCCGTCGACGTTATCTCGCCCGTTTGGACGTAAGCGCCGCCGAGAATGGACAATGCGATTCCCGTCGGATATCCGAGCGTCGCGGTGAAGGGATTCGTATCGAGCTGTGGCGCGTGCAAATACCCGATGAACCACGTCGGAAGCGTCACGAGAGCCGCGCCGAGTCCGACGAAGAACCCCAAAACCGCCGTGCAGACGGCAAAACAGACGCCGGCGAAACCGATCGCGAGACGGCATCCCGGTATCGTCATCGGGTGATCGTCGTCTTCGCCGCGCCGGTAGAAATCCACGTAGCCGTCCTTCACGTGTGCCGTGTACACGGCGAAAAATATCGCACCCATGTGGACGGCACCCACCCCGATATCGAACTCGCCGGCGACGGCCGCGCCGAACCACGTGGCGGCAAGCGGCGGTAGCATGAACACCGGGTGAATCTGCGACAGTATCGCCCGCAGATCCCCCCGAAAGCCGTCTCCGTGCCGAGCGATTGCCATGTGTCAACATGGCACTAAAAGGGATTAACGGTGTTGGTCGCCCCGTCGGGTTACGGCCAACTGCCGGCTTCCCCGTACGCGTTCAGTACCCGCCGGATCGCGACGACGTAAGCGGCGGTGCGGAAGTTCGGGAGATCGAGTGATTCGTAACAGTCGACCAGTTCGTCGAACGCGTCGACGATGTGTCGTTCGAGTTCCTCGTTGACTCGCTCCTCGGTCCAGTAAAAGCGCTGGCGGTTCTGGACCCACTCGAAGTACGACACCGTGACGCCGCCGGCGTTGGCGAGGATGTCCGGGAAGACGAACACGTCTCGGTCGGCTAACA
>CAZLHT010000171.1:0-4148 GCA_964559185.1 uncultured Natronomonas sp. | reverse complement strand
AGACGAACGGCGCTTCAGCCTCGGCGATAGCGGTGAGCGCGTCGGTTGCCGAACCTATGTCCTGAATCCCCGCCGGATCACTCTCCGGTCCGACGATGACGAAGTCGTTGAACATGAGGTCGCGGCGGTTGATCCCGTAGCCGTTGCGCATGAACTCGTCTTCGAGGCCACGGGCGTGAACCATGACCACGTCCGAGTCACCGTTGCGAGCCGACTCCAGAGCCGCACCCGTTCCTTGCGCGACCGCATCCACAGTCACGCCGTACATCTCCTCGAATTCGGGGTGGATCGCATCCAGCAGGCCCGTGTCGTACGTGCTCGTCGTCGTCGTGAGCGTCAGTGTTTCGCCGGTCACCGTCGGTTGGTCCGTCTCCGATCCGCCGAATTGTGCACAGCCAGCCGTGCTTGCGATCGAACCGACGCCGAGCGCTTTTGTGAAAGCCCTTCGTTGTATCTTCATAGATACAACGATGAAATGCAATATAAAATACGTTTCGCTTGCGGCTCTGGGATGACGATGTCCAGAGACGGGACGTCGGACGAGCGCGAACGAACGCCGAGACCCCTCACGGGAGGGATTTTCGTCCCTTCGGGACGAGAAGGACGTCAAGAGAAAAGACAAAGCGAGCCGCGAACGTTCGTTTCGATAATGAACGGAGATACGACGATCGGTCGAGCACGGGCGGCCCTCGTGTACGATGGCGTCGAATTCGACGCCCGAGACGCCGTCTTACTTCGAGAGATCGACAGCGCCGGTTCGGTCGCGAAGGCGTCGACGAATCTAGGTCGATCGCGGGCACGGGATCTCTCGCGCATCGAAACGCTTGAGGGCGCATTCGGAGCATTGGTCGAGCGTCACCGCGGGGGAAGCGGCGGTGGCGGGAGTCGACTGACCGACGACGCGAGGCGGCTTTTGAATCAATACGACAGACTTCAGGCTGCGATCACCGCCACCGCCCGGGTTCCAGAGACGGTACTCGAAGGGATGGTGACGGATGTCTCGGGCGAACTCGCGAGCGTGGCGACGGATGTCGGGGCGGTGTGGGGCCTCCACGACGGAATCGAGGTCGGCGACGCCGTTCAGGCTCGGATCGGGGCCGATGCGATTACCGTTCTCGATCCGACGGACAGCCCGAAACCGGATTCGACGAGCGCGAGAAATCGGCTTACCGGAACCGTACGTGGTATCGATCGGGGCGAAACCGTGTTCACGGTTGGTATCGAGGTCGACGAAACGGTCTTTCGCGCGCTAATCACCCGGGACAGTGCAAACCGACTCGGGTTAGGAGGCGGTCTTCGCGTGGCGTTGACGTGGAAGGCGACCGCGACTCGAATCGTCCCCGAGGATCGTCGAACGTGATTGGGTCGTCGAGACGTAGTCGCACCCGTCTGTCGAGGCTCTGGTCCTTTTCGACGTTCGATTGACGCCCGCCACCTTCCGTCCGCAGAGTACTCCGGCGACATCCGTCCGGTTTCGAAGATTGGATTTCACGGAGCCAGAAGCCATTTGGTAATGAGACCCCTACCAATCGCACGTATGACTCATACGGGACTCAAGGCTCGAATGGCCGTCGTCGGAAGCATACTGTTCGCCTTTTACGCGCTGGTCGCCATCGTGGCCGTCGAGGCCTTCGGCGTGTCGGTTCCGATCGTGTTGCTCGGCACGATCGGCTTCGCGGGCTTTCAGTACGTCGTCGGCAAGAAGGTCGCGCTGTGGAGTTCCGGCGCGGAGGACATGCCCGAAGAGCGGTACCCGGACGTCCATCGTTCTGTCGAGCGGATCGCCGACGACATCGATCTCGAAAAACCCCGATTGATGATCGCCGACATGGGCGTCCCGAACGCTTTCGCGGTCGGCCGCCGCGGCGCGGGGGTCGTCGTCATCTCCTCTGAACTTCTCCGGTTGCTCGATCACGACGAACTTGAGGGCGTGCTCGCACACGAACTCGCCCACATCGACAACCGCGACGTGATCATGATGGTGATGGGTCAGTCCATCGCCTCTATGCTCGGATTGGCGGCGTACTTCGCCATCGCGTTCACCCGCGACGGCGGCATCGGAAACATTATCCTCGGCTATCTGGCCAGTATCGTCGTCCAGATGGTCGTGATGGTGTTCGTGCTGGCGATCTCTCGCTACCGCGAGTACGTGGCCGATTCGGACGCCGCCGAACACGTCGGCGGCGACGCGATGGCTCGGGCGCTGCAGAAGATCTCGACCGCCGGCACGCGTTCGAACGCCGAGTTGGACGATAACGTCTCGGCGCTGTGTATCTTCGGCGGGGACAGGTCCGCACTGGAGCGGCTCTTCGCAACGCACCCGCCGATCGAACGGCGTATCGAAGCCGTCCGGGGAGTCGAACAGAGCTACTATTGAAATTCTTCGACAATTCGTTCGTCGTTAGTGGTTACCAAATCCGGGGACGGTGACGAGGCCGATTATCCATGCCGTCGAGAGCACCAAGAGCACGACGTGGGGGCGATCGCCCGGACGGCCTGATCGTCGGACTCCGCGATAGTATTCGCACTATGGAGACCGCCACGGAACCGTTCACAGGACGTTACTTTCGATGGATAATGTGAGATATATCTTTCACACACTCGTCGTTTTTCCACTACGATACGCGTACGAGTAATGCTATCTCGTAACAACCGTTATCATCCGTCTCCCCGAACTATCGGAGTGTCCTTGCGAGGAGTGATCAAGATGGCAGACGCACATAAACTCGATTGCGAGGCAGCACAGGCCGGATGTCGCTTCATCGTCCAATCCGAAAACAAAGAAGAGGCGATCACACTGGCGAAGAACCACATGAGAGATATTCACGAGAGAGACCTTACGGACCAAGAACTCGAAGGCGAATACCTTCAGGTCGTTTAACGTCCGGACGAACTCGAGCCGTCGACGAATAGCTGTTTTCTCTCCCCAGTCGGTATCGAGGCGAGTCTCGATTGATGGATAACATCTGCTTGCCCTAGATCCCCCGGAAAATTCGTACGAAGCTTCTTCAGTGCTCCGCGATCTCTTTATATACCCCATTCTCTCAGTCCGTCGACCGGCCGTTCGACTCGTATCTAGGGCTATCGGCGGGTTGAACCGGTGAACCATCCCGATTTGGGCCCCCGACCGCCCGCCACCGTTAAAATAAAGACCGGCCGAGGAAAAGCGCCTGACAATCACAAACCATGACAAAAGACATCGAGGCGCTCCGGGACGAAATCGTCTATGAGCCCGACGAAGCGTTCGTCGAATCGACGAACGTCGCCGCCTTCATGCGCGAGTACGGCATCGCCGACTACGACGAGTTGATCGAGCGGACGACGACCGACATTGAGTGGTTCTGGGACGAACTCCCGGAGTATCTCGGAATAGAATTCTACAAACCGTACGACGCCGTCCGCGACGACACCGACGGCCCGCAGTTCTCGAAGTGGTACCCCGGCGGCGAGTTGAACGTCGCGCACAACGTCGTCGACAGACACGCCGCCCGGGACAACGAAACCAGAAACAAGGTCGCCTGCATCTGGGAGGGCGAGAGTGGCGAGGTACGGGAGTTGACCTATCACGAACTCCACAGACAGTCCAATCAGGTCGCTAACTACCTCGAGTCGGTCGGGATCCAAACCGGCGACACCGTCGGCCTGTACATGCCGATGGTCCCCGAGGTCATCTCGATACTGTACGGCTGTTTCAAAGCCGGCGCGATCGCCGTCCCGATCTTCTCGGGGTTCGGCGTCGACGCGACCGCCACCCGGATCGAGGATTCGGCGTGTTCCGTCCTCTTCACCGGCGACGGCTTCTACCGACGCGGGAGCGAGGTCACGCTCAAAGACGCCGCGGACGAAGCCATCGAGGCGGTCGGACACGTCGAACACACCGTCGTCTACGATCGCCTCGGTGCCAGTGATGACGCGATCGATCTCGAGGTTCCCTTCGACGACGCCCGCGACGAGTGGTGGGCCGACGCGGTTGAGACCCGTTCGGACGAATACGAGACGAAATCGCTCCCGAGCGATCAGGAGTGCATGTTGCTCTACTCCTCCGGGACGACGGGCAAGCCGAAGGGAATCGTCCACACCCACGCCGGCGCACAGCTACAGCCCGCCAAGGAGTTGCACTTCGGCTTCGATCTCAAACCGTCCGACCG
>CAZLHT010000170.1:0-4154 GCA_964559185.1 uncultured Natronomonas sp. | reverse complement strand
GCGACCGAAAGGCCGACGACGAAGAGCAATCCGAGGGCGTCGGTCACGAGTTGATAGGAGAGGTAGAAATCGCCGACCCAAAACGACTGTCTCTCCCCCATGGCGATGGTGTATACGCGGTACCATTCGTCGACGAAGAGAATCGTCGTCGCGATGAGAAGCGTCAAAAACCCCCACAGGATGAACGCGTGCATCAAACCGCCGACCAGATCGCGGTTGAACTGCTTCTCGTTGGAGGCGACGATTTTCGCCGCGGAGACGATGCGGCCGGCCAGGCCGTCGAGGCGGTCGAACCGGTCTTCGCCGCCGTCGGCGTAGCGGCCGAATCGTCGATACGTGCCGTAAGCAAACACGAAAACCGCCACCGTCGCGAGGAAATAAAAGAGGACTTTCTCGGAGTTAGAAACGAGCCAGAACGTCTTGCGAGTGACGTCCTCCGTCGCCTGTATCGGGACCACCGAAAGCATACGATAATACGGCGGATCGAATCCGCTTAAGTTTTGTCACACGGTCGAGAGCGACCGGGGCGGGCGGACTGAAGATCCTACACGACTCCGTACGTAGCAATGCCGAGTAATGCCAATCCGAGGAAAATAGCCGGCGTGTCCAACGCCGAAAAACGGAGTTTCGGGAGCGTCGGATTCCAGGAGAAACAGCGAGCGCCTAACGCGAGCGCGAACCTGTCGGCCCGCTCGAACGCTCGATTAAACGAAGCTACGGCGAGTAGTTGGATCCGTTCGGGGACTGAGCGTTCGGTGCCGAGTCTCGCCCGATGGGCGTCCCGGATTCGGCCGATATCGGCGCGCAAGACCGGAAGAAACCTGAAGACGAACGCGACGCCCATCCCCAAGAACTGACCGATACGACCCGGAACGGCCCATTGGACCGCCGCGCGCGAGTCTCGAATCGGCGTCGTCCGGACATACGCGGCTGCGACGAGTAACACGAGAAGAACTCGATAACCGGCCAGCACCGGCGGGATCGCGTCTTCGAGGACGAACCACGTATCCCACGAGATCCCGTCGAGAACGGGCGCGGCGACGAGGAACGGAAAGACGAATCGGAACTCCCATAGCGTCCGATGTGGCGAGGTACGTGCGATCAGGAGGAGACAGAGCGCGAGGACGGTCATTGCCGCCAATCCGCGAGGCGTCGTGTATGCGAACGCGACCGCGACGAATCCGAATTGTACGAGAAGCTTCGATCTCGGATCGAGGCGGTGGGCGATCGAGTCGCCAGGATCGTAACTCAACACGGTCGAATACCGAGGGATTGAAGACGCCGTTTCGCCGCGTCGGGCGTCTCGTCGAGTGCGATCTCTCCCCCCGAAAGACCGACGATTCGGTCGGCTCGTTCGAACAGTTCCCGAAGGTCGTGCGTGACGATCACGACGCTCGTTCCGTTCGCCGAGAGCGCGTCGAGTCGTCCCAGCACCGTTCGTCGGGATGGCCAATCGAGGCCGGAGAGCGGTTCGTCCAGGACGAGATGCGTCGGCTCCATCGCGAGCGCCCCCGCGATCGCGATCCGGGCACGCTGACCGCCGGAAAGCCGATCGATTCGGCGTTCGCGGTGGGGTTCCATCCCGACGGCTTCGAGTGCCTCCGCAACCCGCCGCTCGATCTCCCTCCGATCGAGACCCAAATTTTCGGGACCGAACGCGACGTCGGCCTCGACGGTCGCCGCGACGAAACAGTCTCGCGGATTCTGAAACACCATCCCGATCGACGTGCGTGCGGCGACCGGATCCTCCGAAACCGGAACGCCGTCGACCAAAACCGAGCCCGAATCAGGTTCGAGGAGGCCGTTCAGATGTCTAACGAGCGTCGTCTTTCCCGAGCCGTTCGCACCGACGATGACGACAAACTCGCCGTCGTCGATCCGGAGCGAGACGCCCTTGAGCGCGGTCGTTCCATCGAATTCGTGGACGAGATCCCGAACGACGATCATTCGGCGCGGATCGCATCACTCCTGACGATCCCGATCGCCGCCGCCATCTTCGCCGCCTCTGCGGGGATGAACACGACGGCCCCGGTGACGACCGCGGTTCGAAGCGTGATCTCGAGATTCCACCACAGGAACGACACGCCGATAGCGTAGATCACCGCAGTACCGAGTGCCATTCCGGCGACGAGAGGGGGGATGGAAGTGTCGGCGATCGGTCGGAGTTCGAATCCCCCGTGGGCAACCGCGCCGACCGCGAGGGCGGCGAACGGATACGAGAGCAGATAGCCTCCCGTCGGGCCGACCAATACGCCGAGGCCAGCCCCTCCGCCCGAGAAGACGGGTGCGCCGAGCGCGCCGGCGACCAGATACAGCACCATCGCCGCGCCCCCCCAGAGCGGTCCGAGAAACAGCCCGGCCAAGAAGACGCCGAGCACCTGCAGCGTCACGGGAGCAGGCGAGAGGGGATACGGAAACGCGACGTACGCGAACGCGCCCATGAGCGCCGCGAACAACGCCGCGCGTGCGATGTTCAACGTGGCCTCGTCACCGACGAGATCGACCTCAGCGGTCGTCGAATTGCTCATGGCCGGACGTGTTCGTCAACCGTATTTATTATATCGGTTTACGTACGTAGTCGGTGAGGAGCGACCGGAAGATCAAGTTCGTTACACCCGGTCGTGTCTCTATAGACTCAAAAGACACGGAAATTCGCCGTCGTTCAGTCGCTGATGAACTTGTTATCGCGCCAGTTAACCGTGTTTTCGGAGTCCCGTTCCCGCGGATCGTCGATGACCTCGACGCTCGCGGATCGCTCCTCGCCGTCGACGATTCGAACCGCTTCGAGGGTGTCGTCGACCGCCGCGATCGCGGTGAGCGTCCCTTTGTCCGCGTATTTCGCGAGCGCACACAGCACCTCAAACATGGGGTACTGAAGCGCCGTGTTTTGCAAAACTGTTTCGCGATTTCCCTTGAAACAGGCGTACTCGACGAGTTTCGAATTCACCTCGATCTCTTGTTCTTGTACCTGACCGCCATCGCTAAAGTTCCCCCACTGCGGACCGTCGTCGTCACCGATGGATGCGCCCTCGGGATGCTCCGGCGGCGTTTCCTGCCAGCCCTCCTCCGTTTCGTAGAGGCGATTCTCGGTGATGCTCGCCTTCAGCTGGGCCGTTGGCGTGTACTTCGAGATATTGTTCTCGGCGGCGACGGCGCTCACGATGAGCGTGTTGTTCCGTCTCGTTACCTCGACGTCCTCGATTTCAACGGGCAACTCGTACTCGCCAAAGAACTCGTGAACGTCATCGAGTTGCAGTTCAAGCGTCGAATGAAGTCTGTATACGCGACTGGTCATGGTATCCCTGTCCCACAGCGGGGGAGCATCCCCCCTGACGCGAGTGGTCCACTGCAATATAGGGGGTCATCACATATATCATCTGTCCTTCCGCATGCGAAAGGATACCACGAGAGGAGTACGGAAACGACGTCACAAGAGGTGGAGCCGAAGCGACGTGGCATCGACCATCGAGTGATTCACGAACGATCCTCAAGCGATCCGCACCGGTGCGATCGGTAAGTGGCCGATTACTCGTCCGGGGGGCACAACCGGGCGGGAAGTTAAGCCGTTGGGTACGGTAGATGTCGGCGATGACAGCGCACTACCAGGTGACAGTCGTCGGCGGGGGCCCCGCAGGACTGACGGCGGCGTTGTACGCGACTCGGTTGGGACACGATACCGCGGTTATCAACCGCGGCGGCGGAAGAGCGGCGATGATGCTCGACACCCACAACGTCATCGGCGTCACGGAGGAAATCTCCGGCAACGAATTTCTCCGGACCGCGATCGAACAGGTCAAATCGTACGGTGCCGACTACTTTCAGGACTACGTCGGCGAAATCGAGCGGATCGAAGGCGACGACGAGCGCTTTCGCGTCGTCGCCGAAGACGTCGCGGTGACGACCGAACACGTCGTGCTCGCGACCGGATTCTCCGACCTGCGGCCGGATCCCCCGTTACCTCGAACCGGGATGGGTCTGCATTACTGTCTCCACTGCGACGCGTACATGTTCGTCGACGAACCGGTCTACGTGATGGGTGTCGGCGACTCGGCCGCCCACGTGGCGATGATCATGCTGAACTTCACCCCGGACGTCGACCTTCTCACGCGGGGGGACGAGCCCGAGTGGTCCACCGATACCGCGACGATGCTCGA
>CAZLHT010000169.1:0-4235 GCA_964559185.1 uncultured Natronomonas sp. | reverse complement strand
CGGCAAATGCCTGCCGGCTCGGGTTCGGGTTCGTCGGATCGAGTGAGCGATCGTCCGCTCGGGTAAGGGCTATGTGTCCACCGGACGGCGTGCCGATATGGATCTGGATCTCTCCGAACTCGATGCGTTTCTCGAGTCCACGGGCGCCGACGGTTACCTGATCGAGGCCGACGGCGAGGACGCGAACCAGCGGTACCTCTCGGGCTTTACCGCGCCTGACCCGTTCGTCACCCTCTACACCGGCGAAATGCGGCTGCTCGTCTCGCCGCTGGAGTACGGCCGCGCGAGACGAACCGCCCGCGCCGACGGCGTCGAAAGGCACGCCGACTACGACCATCGCAAGAACGTCGCAGAATCCGGCTCGCCGAAGGGCAAACACCGGACGTTCGCGGCGTTCCTCGACGCCCACGGCGTCGAAAGCGTCGCGGTCCCGGAAACGTTCCCCCTCGGTACCGCCGACGGACTCCGGGAACTCAACGTCTCGGTCCGGGCCGACACCGGCGGCGTTATCGAGTCGATCCGAGCGACGAAGACCGACGAGGAGATTGGACACATCCGGAACGCACAGCGCGCGAACGAGGCAGCTATGTCCCGCGCGGAGGAGTTGCTTCGAGCGGCCTCGATCGAGGAGGGAACGCTCGTGTACGATGACGAGCCGCTAACGTCCGAGCGCGTCACCCAGGAAATCGAGATCGAACTGCTTCGATCGGGATACGCGCTCGACGAGACGATCGTCGCCTGCGGTGCCGACGCGGCCGATCCCCACGACCGGGGTACCGGTCCGCTCGAAGCCGGCGAGTCGATCATTGTCGATATCTTCCCCCGGTCGAAGGTGACGGGGTACTACGGCGATCTCACCCGGACGTTCTGCGTCGGCGAGCCCTCTGGCACCGTCGAGGCGTGGTACGACATCACCCTTGAGGCGCAGCGGGCCGCGTTAGAGACAATCGAAGCGGGGGTTTCCGGGAGCACGGTTCACGACGCCGTCTGCGACATCTACGAGGACGCCGGACTTCTGACGTTGCGAGCCGACGAGAAGACCGAGACCGGATTCATCCACACGACGGGCCACGGGGTCGGCCTCGATATCCACGAAATCCCTCGACTTTCCGAACGGGAAAACGAACTCGAGGCGGGCAACGTCGTGACGATCGAGCCGGGGCTGTACGACCCGACTGTCGGCGGCGTTCGCATCGAGGATCTCGTCGTCGTAACCGAAGACGGCCACGAGAACCTCACGAGCTACGAGAAGGAACTGATCATCGATCCGAACGGTGATCGATCCGAACGGTGATCGATCCGATTACAGTTCGAGTTCGGTTGCCTCGTCGACGTCGAAGCGGATGACTTCGGGCTCGCCGGCCAAAAGGTTGGGAAGCGCCGCGGCGAACTCCTCGAAGTGCTCCGTCCGAGTGTGAGAATCGAACGCCGCCGCGTCCTCATATCGTTCGAAAAACCGGATCGTATTATCGTCGATAACGTCCGTCGTCGCTCGATAGTCTATCATGCCGTCCTCTCGATTCGACGCTTCGACGAGCGTTTCGGCGAGTTCGAGTGCGTCGGCGTGTTTGTCCGGCTCGATCGGAAATGATGCGTGGAGTACGATCATCGCTATGGCGGACCCAGCGGGGCCGCGATAAAAAATTCTCCTAAAAGGCGAACCCCTTTTGAGCGCCGCGCGGCAACCGGGGGTATGCAACTCCTGATCGTCGGGGCGGGGGAGATGGGCCGCTGGTTCGCCGCCCAAAGCGGGGCCGATACGGTCGCCTTCGCCGATCGAGTCCCCGAGACTGCCCGACAGGCTGCGGCGACGCTGGATGTGGCGAGTGCCGTCCCGCTGGATACCGAGAAGACGTTCGACGTCGTCTGTCTCGCCGTGCCGATGCCAGCGGTTCCAGAGGCGATCGAAGCGAACGCGGAGAAGGCGACAAGGGCGGTCGTCGACGTCGCCGGGGAGATGCGGGATTCCGTTTCGGCGCTTGAAAGTCACGCCGAGGGCCGCGAGTGTGCGAGCTTTCACCCGCTGTTTTCGGCGTCGAACGCGCCGGGGAACGTTCCGATCGTGATCGTTCGCGACGGTCCGACGATAGAGCGGCTCCGCTCGGCCCTCGGATTGGCGGGCAACGAGGTGTTCGAGACGACGGTTGCCACCCACGATCGGGCGATGAAGACCGTACAGACGAAGGCGCACACGGCCGTACTCGCGTACGCGCTCGCCGCAGACGACGTCGATCCCCGGTTTCACACGACGGTTTCGGAGCCCCTCTCGGAACTCGCGACTACAATCACGGGGAACGTACCCGAGGTGTACAAGGAGATTCAAGCCCGGTTCGACGGCGGAGAGTCGGTCGCCGCCGCCGCTGCGAGACTCGCCGCGGCCGACGCCGAAATCTTCACCGAACTCTACGAAGAGGCCGGTAAGTGATGGACGTCGAGGGGATAGTCGACGCCGCACGGTACCTACGGAACGTCCGACCGATTGACCCCGAGGAGATATACGAGTACGTCGAGGGACGGCCCCATCCGGCGGTCGTCAGACAAACGCTCAGAGATCGGGCCTTCGAGTTGGGATTCAGAGAGCGCGAGAACGGCACCTTCGTCCCCGTCGAAGACGGGCCGATCGAACCGACGTTTGACGGCGTCGAGCGGTTTCCGGAGAGCTACGCGCGGCGATTCGAGAATCTGCTTGTCGATCGATACGGTTCGGAATGGTCCGACAACGAGGGGGGCGATCTGCTCAGGGCACGGATCGATTGGCTGAAAACCGAGTACTTCGCCGACGAGGACGTCACCTACGACGAGGGGACGGCAATCGCGTACGCACTGTATCACCTCCCGGATTACTACGCCGCCATCCAGTACGTTCTCGACGAACTGGGGCGGGCCGGCCTTTTGTCTAGGCGACTTCGCGTCCTCGATATCGGGGCCGGCACGGGCGGTCCGGCGCTCGGCGTTCACGATTACCTCCCCGAAGAGACGATCGTCGCGTACGACGCGGTCGAGCCGAGCGCCGCCGCAGACGTGTTCGAGGTGATGCTCGAGACGACCCGACGTGGGTTTCGGACGCAAGTCTTCCGCGAGACGGCGGAGGCGTTCGTCCCCGAGAGCGAATACGACCTGATCGTCTTCGCGAACGTCCTTTCTGAACTCGACTCGCCGGCCGACGTGGCGGGGCGGTACCTGAACGCGCTCTCGGCGGACGGGACGTTGCTCGCAATTTCGCCCGCCGAAGCGCGGACCGCGACCCGCCTTCGCGAGGTTGAGCGAACACTCCTCGACCGGCACTCCGGGGCGACCGTTTACGCGCCGACGGTACGGCTGTGGCCCGGCGAATCACCCACCGATCGGGGTTGGACGTTCACCCGAAAATCCGAGATTGAGCCGCCGGCGTTCCAGCGACGGCTCGATGCCGCCGGGGGTGACGACGGGACGTACCGAAATCCGACAGTCCAGTTCGCATACCTGTTGCTTCGCACGGACGCCCGTCGGGCAATCGAGTACGAGCCGGATCCGGCACGGGTCGCGAAGATGGCCGACGCCGAGCGTCACGTGACCGACCGGATCGACATCGACGCGCTGAAACTGTCACCGAACCTCGCGGCCGAGGGCAATCCGCTCTTCAAGATCGGCGATGGTTCGGAGCAGACGGATCACTACGCCGTCCTGACGCGTCGCTCCGCGCTGAACGAGGAGCTCGAGGGGGCTCCTTACGCCGCGCTACTCCGCTTCGAGAACGCCCTCGTCCTCTGGAACGACGACGAGGAAGCGTACAACCTTGTCGTCGACGGCGAAACATTCGTCGAACGGCTCGCCTGAGATCCGGCGCGAACGATCCGGACTCGTTCCAGTAAGCCGTAAGGGCTTCCGCCTCGAACGATGTCCATGGACGCCGAGGCGACCGTACGGGCCTACTACAACGCCCTCAGGGACGGCGATCCGCTGTTCCCGTTTTTCGCCCGCGAAGAGACGACGGTCAAGTTCGGCATCGGCGAGCGATTGACGGGATTCTCGGAGATCGAAACCGGCCTCTCGAGGCAGACGGAAACGACGGCTGACTGGCGAATCGACGGCGATCGGCTCCTCGTCACGGAGCGTGACGACCACGCGTGGTTCTCCGACGACGTGTTCATGGCCTGGACCGATCTCGAGACGGGGTCGCGAAACGAGTTCGAGACGCGCTGGAGCGGCACGTTGGAGCGTCGACCCGCAGCGCAATGGACGGGTACCGGGACGGC